>JAYVIK010000230.1:0-3236 GCA_043770265.1 Flavobacterium sp.
GCAACTTTTAATGATTTAAACACTACTTTTGCTTTATGAGAAATTACACAAATCGTAAAGAATACATAAGCAAATTATTGGCATACAAGGATAAAGACCTTATAAAAGTGGTAAGTGGTTTGCGTAGAAGTGGCAAAAGTACCTTGTTTGAACTATATCGTCAAGCTCTATTGCAAATGGAAGTGCAATCTGAACAAATAGTGTTTCTAAATTTTGAGGATTTTGAATTACGTAAGTTTCTCAACGATTTAGATGCGTTGTATGCACACATCATCAGTCAGTTAAATTTATCAAAACCCTGCTATGTGTTTTTAGATGAAGTGCAAAATATAAACGAGTTTGAACGTTTGGTAGATGGTTTGTTTGTAAAACCCAATATAGACGTTTATATCACAGGTTCAAACGCCTTTTTGTTATCGGGCGAATTAGCAACACTCTTAAGTGGTCGCTACATCGAAATTTCTATTCTACCTTTTTCTTTTAAAGAATACTTAACGGCACGAATCATTGACACGGGCAACAAATACCTTAATTACGAAGCCTTGTTTTTTGATTATGTAAACGAAACATCATTGCCCAAAGGCGTAGCATTGCGAGAAGAAGGTTTCGATAAAATATACGAATATTTGGAAGCCATTTACACAACAATAATCGAAAAAGACATCACGCAACGTCATCAAATAAATGACAAACGGGCTTTTGGCAACATTGTGAAATTTATGGCCTCAAACATTGGCAATTCGCTTTCGCCTGGTAATATTGCGAAAACTTTGAAACAAGACGGGCAAAGCACACACAATACGACCGTTGAAAAATACTTGGAGTATTTAGTAGCGAGTTTTGTTTTTTACAAAGTAAACCGCTTTGATTTGAAAGGTAAAAAGCAACTCGCCACACAAGAAAAATATTATTTGGTGGACGTTGGTTTGCTCAATATTTTGGCAGGTAAAGAACGTACGACAGACAGAGGACATATATTGGAAAACGTCGTTTACCTTGAACTACTGAGAAGAGGCAACAAAATTTGGACAGGTACAACACGCAATACAGAAGTAGATTTTGTATGTAAAACTCCAAAAGGCGATATTGAATATTATCAAGTAGCTTGGCAAATGTCCAACGACAGCACAGTTGAACGTGAGTTTGGCGCATTAGAAAAAATCAACGACAACTACCCTAAATATTTACTCACCACAGATTCTTTTACCCAAAACAGAAGCGGAGTAAAACACCTCAATGTATTTAATTGGTTGCTTGAAGCTAACTAAAAGCAAGAACAACAACACCGTTTGTTAAAACAATTTAGCGAGCTTAGGCTAAATTAAAAATGTTTTGTGTTTAAAAAATTCGGGCTTATAAATCCTCAAATCTCTTGTAGCAAGGGAAATTAAACAAAACAAAAATCCCTTTTGAACTAATTTTTTCAAAAGGGATTTTGTTTTAAAAAGTATAATCTTATTTCTTCTTAAAAAGCGGCACCGCCGAACACGCTTCGCCATACATAATACTTCTGGCAAAAGGCTGTAAATAATGCGCAGCCAAAATATAAGCACGCGTTGGAACTGGTTTTTTAGAACAGCCTTTTATAATCACGGCTTTGTTTTCATAAGCTGAATAATCAATTTTAGGAAGCAATTCTTCGTACAAAGATGAATCCAAATCTTCAATTGTTCCGTTGACGATTTTCTTAGCAAAAGACGCCAATTGAATCGCAACCAAAATCGTAGCCCAAGCCGGAAAAATAGCGTCGGTGCTGCAATTAATAGCTACATATTGGTCTTGGTATTGCGACCAGTCGTGATTTTTTAGATGTTCTCTAAAGTCTTTTTCTTTCAACAAAAAACCTTCCAGAAACCATTGCGAAATATCAATTTGCGCACGAATTCCCTTTGGATAATAGTCTTCTAAATCGAATACTTCCAAAGCGCTATTGGCTACTTTATTTACTATTTCTTCCATATAAAAAAGTAAATGGTCAGTGGTCAGTTTTTTAGTGTTCAGCGACTAACTGAACACTAAAAACCTAAATACTGAACACTTTATTTAAAGCATTCCCAATTCTAATTTTGCTTCTTCGCTCATCAAATCTTTATTCCAAGGCGGATCAAAAGTAATTTCTACTTCGGCTCCTGTGATGTGCTCGATTGATTTTACTTTTTCTTCTACTTCTCTCGGCAAACTTTCTGCCACAGGACAATTTGGAGAAGTCAGTGTCATCAAGATTTTTACTTCAAAATCTGTGCTGACCATTACATCGTAAATCAAACCTAATTCGTAAATATCGACAGGGATTTCGGGATCATAGATGGTTTTTAGTTTTGCTACGATTTGTTCTCCTAATTGGTTGGTGTCTATTGCTTGTTCCATAGTTTTTTATTTTTTTGCATCGAATGCCAATGCGTACATTTTTATGTTTTTAATCATCGAAACCAATCCGTTGGCTCGTGTGGGCGACAAATGTTCTTTGAGTCCAATTTCATCAATGAAATCCATATCGGCATTTAAAATATCCGAAGACTTTTGGTTCGAAAAAACCCGAATCAATATCGCAATAATTCCTTTGGTTAAAATGGCATCGCTATCGGCAGTAAAGACAATATTCTCTTGATTTTCTTCTCCTTTAAGCCACACTTTCGATTGACAACCTTTTATGATGTTGTCGTCGGTTTTGAATTCCTCTTCGATTAAAGGTAGCTTTTTACCCAAATCGATAATGTATTCGTAGCGTTGCATCCAATCGTCAAACATCGAAAACTCGTCTATAATTTCGTCTTGTATTTCTTTAATGTTCATATTGTGCTGAATTTATTTCAGTATTATTCTTTTTTAGCAAATGTATTTATTTTTGTAACCAATATTTTGATAGCTTCCGGTGGATAACCGTGATCGAAAGCTTCGGTTTTATATGTTTTGTCTTTATAAACTACTTTCAAATTGGCGATTGCCGCGCCATCGTGTAAACGTTTCTTGGTAGGTGCTTTCAAAGTCGCCAAACTATCCAATGCAATAGTTTCAAAATAACCTACCATTTCTTTCCAATCGGCATCCGAAATTTTTGTGGCTACCGACTTGTCGTTGCCACTTCTGTCTTTCGAAACAGAAACCATTTGGTTTTGAATCGTGATTTTTTGATAGAAACCTCTTGTGTTCGCTGTATATTCCAAAACTGCGGTTTTCAAGTCCTTTTTAGTTTGACTTTCGCAACTTTTGCCTAGAAAAATACTTAGAAAAATCAA
>JAYVIK010000231.1:0-26087 GCA_043770265.1 Flavobacterium sp.
TGGTTTTCAATGGGAAACAGTTTATCATTTAACTTTTAAAAGCGCATTTTAGTATAATGACTGGTAAAAATACGTTTCTTTTTGAAATATCGAAATTTATACTCTTAGTTATTTCAAAATAGTCCAAATTTTTGGACTAAATGAAAATACAACGGCATTATACTAAAATCCATTAGATAAAAATAAAATCTGCTTAGGTATTCACGGCAGTCGCTTTTAAAAAAAGTTGACACAAATTTCACAAATTTCCACAGATTTCAATCTGTTTTAATTTCACGAATTTTTACAATAACTAAAATTCGTGTAATTCAATTTAAAAATTAATACAATTTGTGCTAATTCGTGCAATTCGTGTATGAAAATTTTAAACTCGAATACCCTGTTAGGTATTATACCGCAAAAAACGTTTCTAGTTCCTGCAAAGTTTCAGCCGATGTTTGAATATCTTTTACGACTTCACCTTTATTAAGTGCCACAATTCTATCGCAAACTTCAACAGTATGCAATAAATCGTGACTAGAAACCAAAACGGTAACATCAGGATTTTCGGCCAATTCTTTGATTATTTTTTTCAATCGATTTACCGTTGTTGGATCTAAATTGGCAAACGGTTCGTCGAGAATTACCACTTCTGGATTGCCAATGAGTGTAGCAATGATTCCGACTTTCTTTTGGTTTCCTTTGGATAAATCGCGTAGGTATTTTTTGTTTTTCAGGATTTCTCCATTGAAAAATTCTTCGTGTTTGATTAACAAGGCATCAATATCGGCTTTGTTTTGTCCTCGCAAATCGCCAATGAAATAAAAATATTCTTCGGGTGTGAGATAACCTATCAAGAAACTTTCGTCTAGAAACGAAGCGGTAAAAGGTTTCCAACTTTCGCTGGTATTTACCTGAACCTCGTTGTTGATAATATGTCCTGTTGAAGGTTGAATTAAATCCAATAACAAACTGAAAAAAGTAGTTTTTCCAGCACCGTTATTGCCCACAAGGCCAAAGCTTTGTCCTTTTGGAATTTCTAAACTATCTATTTTTAATACGGTGGTTCCGTTGTATGATTTCGAAAGGTTTTGTACGTGTATCATTATTATATATTTTTTATGTAGAGACGTTGCAGTGCAACGTCTCTACGAATTACGATTTTTGTTTGTATGCCGCAATAGTGGCGTATTTTTCAGTTTTATATGCTTTTTCTATTAATGAAAAAAAGGTGTTTTTAAATGCAAATCCAATAATTCCAAATAGGGCAACTAATGCCAGTCCGACATTAGCATTTGCCAAAGTAGAACCTAACCAATAGAGCAAAACAGGCAAGACCAATTGTGGAATTGAGATTAACATTGTTTTGATATTGTAGGCTTTTTTATCGCCAAAAGCGCCTTTTCCAGAACTCAAATCTATCGGTGTTTTGGTATAGGCTCCGCCGAGCAATACTAAATGCGAATTGACTCCGATGTTGTAAATCGCTCCCACAACAATTGTTAAATAAACCTGCCATCCAAAATAAAGATAGAACGAGGCAAGAATCGTTGAAACGACAGTCGCAATTACCATCAACCACCATTTTGAGTCCAAATAGCCTTTGTATGGAATGTTTTGCGTCATCATCAATTGATAATATGCACTATCCCAACTCGGTACAAATTGCCCGAAAGTGATTAAAAATCCACCCGACACAAAAATTCCTGCAAAAACATGCATCACCGGATTGTTATAAGCTTCGATTCCATTTGTAAAAAAAAGAAACCCATAAAAAAGAAATAGTACGCTCATTATTACTGTAGTTTTAGATCTTTTGTTTCTTTTAATCAATTTTATGTCGTTTTTCAAGAAAGTGCCAATGGTGCCAAATTGGTTCAACCAAGTCAAATCCTCGGTTTTGGCAATATCATGTTTCGTTGAAAGTCCCGCATCAAGATATAAATCGTTTTTGAAATAATCAAAAGTGTAGCGATACAAACCTATTAAAACCAGAATCGGGATCAGAAAAGCCCAATAGGTATTGAAAAGAGCATCAAAAAAAGTAGCTGTGTAATTCGTAATATCAAAAAAACCATAGTAATGCAACCCGCCAAAAACAGCTGCAATTCCTAAGACAACAACAAATAAATTGTCCTTATTACTCAAGACAATATTGACAAAATTGTTGATGTAAATCAATGAAACCATTGCAATATGCCAAAGTAGTACCGACAAAACATCATATCCTTCGTAAATCAAAACAATACTAAAAGGAAGAAAGAAAAAAGCATGAACAAAATTGAAAAAGGACAAGGCCGTTTTTCCTAAGGAAAAATGAACGATGGTCGGTTTTTTTATAGGGAAAACCAAAAGCGGACGAATGTTCATCACTGGGATTTTCTGTAGCAAAAGGCGAATGATTAAATCAAATACCAAGTAATAAATCATAAATTTATTGATGGTAACAATCGGGTCAAGATTCGATTTCTTGAGAATGTAAAAAGCTCCGATTCCCAAAGCCAAAAAAACCAAAGTGAAATAGACTGCAAAAAAACCGATTAGTATTTTTATAGCCAAATTTGCTCCGAACGACGCCGACCTTGTAAAAGCCTTCCATTCGAGATAAAGAAATTTTTTGATCATAATTTTTCTGTTTGATTTTGTATTAGTTGCTAAATGTAGTTAAATGTTACAAAAAGTTAAACTTCTAAACTCATTAACTTCTATACTTTTTTTTGGTTTACTATATTTGCAAAAAAATAATCAAATGCCATTATTCAAAAAACTCATCATAAAAGAAGTAAAACGCGAAACCGCAGCCTCAGTTTCTATACTTTTTAATGTTCCCGAGGAATTCAAATCTCATTATACTTTTATTGCCGGTCAATATGTCAATTTAAGATTAACGCTAGACGGTGCAGCAATTCGTCGGGCGTATTCTATCTGTGCTAATCCAGAAAGCGGTGAATTACGAATTGCGGTAAAAGCAGTGAAAAACGGTGCTTTTTCGCAATTTGCCAATACTAAACTAAAAGTAGGAGATATTCTTGAAGTAGGAGAACCTGAAGGGAAATTTACATTCGAACCACAGGTTGACCATCAAAAAAATTATGCAGCTTTTGTGGCCGGAAGCGGAATTACACCAGCCATTTCTATATTGAAATCGGTTTTGAAAAGTGAACCGCAAAGTTCATTTGTCTTGGTTTACGGAAACAAATCGCCCGAAGAAACTATATTTCATCAAGAATTACACGATTTACAGCTGAAATATACTGGACGATTGTTTGTACATTATGTCTTTAGTCAGGCCAAAGCCGATGGAGCCCTTTTTGGTCGAATCGATAAATCGGTCGTGAATTTTGTGTTGAACAACAAACACGCAGCATTGGAATTTGACAAGTTCTATTTGTGCGGGCCAGAAGAAATGATCAACACCGTTTCCAAGGTTTTGAAGGAGCATAACATCAAGGATTCTGCTATTAAATTTGAATTGTTTTCTAGTTCTACTGTCGAAAATACAGAAGCCAGTGCTCACGAAGGTCACTCCAAAATCACTATAACAGTGGACGACGACGAAACCACTTTCGAAATGTCGCAAAAACAAACCATCCTCGAAGCAGCTTTAAAACAAGGCATCGACGCTCCTTATTCTTGCCAAGGCGGCATTTGTAGCAGCTGTCTCGCCCGTGTAAAATCAGGAACTGCCGAAATGAAGAAAAACTCCATCCTTTCCGATAGCGAAGTTGCTGATGGTTTGATCCTAACTTGCCAAGCGCATCCAACCTCCGCAGAAATTGTGGTGGATTTTGATGATGTCTGAAAATAGTGGTCAGTGATCCGTTTTTTAGTGGTCAGTACTGAATAGACTAAAATTTAACTAAAACTTCTCTGAAAAGGGAAGTTTTTTTGGAGTATGCAAGAATGCCTACATTGCTAATGATGAATTTATCGAAAACTGTATAAAACAGTTTTGTTTTATGGAAAGAGAGATTTTCTTTTAAAAGCTTTTGTAAATTTGAAAAAATGTATATCGAAAATGATGTACAACAAAAAACTATTACTTATTGGTTGTAATTAAAAAACCCGACAAATTTCAAAAATCTGTTGGGTTTGTAATTTTAATTAATTTCCAATCTTTTAATGAAGAGCTATCAATTTGGTAGAAATTCGGAGCATCAAAATTAATCTATAAAAACCTCGGCAACATTAAAACTCAATTCAGGAAACAGCGGACTAATCACTAAACCTTCTTCGGCAATGGGTTTTAATCCAATATATTTGTCGTTTTGTAGGGTATAAATTAAGATTGATTTTTGGAAAGGTTCTACTATCCAATATTCTTTCACACCATTTTCTTCGTACAAATCAAACTTGATGTCCATTTCTTTTTTTGAATTTCCGGGCGAAAGAATTTCAATAATTAAATCGGGAGCTCCAAGACAACCTCTTTCGTCTAGTTTGGTTTTATCACATATAACACAAATATCGGGTTGAAATACGGTTGAAATTTCTTTATCAGAAGTGCTTTTTTTGTAGTTAATTAAGCGCACATCAAACGGAGCATAATATAAATTGCAAGGTTTGTTTTCGAAGAAACGATCTAATTTACGAAATATTTTTGCTGAAATCTCTTGATGTTTTCTACTTGGTGCAGGACTCATCTTGAAAATTTTTCCTTTCAAGATTTCTAATCTTTCTTGAAAATCCCAAGTGAGATAATCCGCATAAGTATAGGATTTTGTAAGGTCTAAAGTGTTGATGTCGGTTACAGTTGCCATAATTCCTTCATTTTATATTCAAAGATACTAATTTTTCCCTATGTTAGTTTTATAACAAAGGGCACAAAGTTAATTAAATAAACTCTGCGCCCTTTGCGTTAATCTTAGTGTCCTTTGTGTTTAAAAACTACAAATCAAATCCAATTTTCACGCCTAATTTGTCGGCAATAATTTTGGTGATTCTTTGTTTCAATTCTGGTATTTTGATGCTTTCGATTACAGCGTTCGAAAAGGCGTACATCAATAAGGCTTTAGCTTCTTTCTTTGGAATTCCACGTTGTTGCATATAGAACATAGCGGTTTCATCTAATTGTCCAATGGTGCAACCGTGAGAACATTTTACGTCATCGGCAAAAATCTCTAGTTGAGGTTTGGCATTTATGGTCGATTTATTTCCTAACAAAATGTTATTGCTTTTTTGGAATGCGTTGGTTTTTTGCGCTTCTTTTTCAACGAAAATCTTTCCGTTGAAAACGCCTGTAGAATTATCCGAAAATATTCCTTTATAATCTTGAAAGCTTTCACAGTTTGGTGTAGCGTGATGTACTAAAGTGTAGTGATCTACGTGTTGTTTTTCGCCAATAATCGTGATTCCGTTGAGTGTACTAGTGAGACGTTCTCCAAAATGATAGAAATTCAGGTTGTTTCTGGTCAAATTGCCTCCAAAAGAAAAGGTTTGAACCGAAACGTGACTTTCTTGTTTTTGGGAAACGTAAGTGTTGTCTATTAGATTGGCTGCGTGATTGTCGTTTTGAATTTTATAGTAATCAACAATCGCGCGCTTTTGGGCAAAAATCTCGGTAACCGAATTGGTCAAAACTGGGTTTTCGTTCAAGCTTTGGTGTCTTTCGATGATTTGAACATGTGAATTTTCTCCAACGATTATCAAATTTCGAGGTTGAACTAAAAGTGCCGCTTCGTTTCCTGTCGAGAAATACATAATCTCAATAGGCTTGCTTACCACCTTGCTTTTTGGGATGTTGATGTACGCTCCTTCATTGGCAAAAGCCGTATTCAACGAAGTCAAACTCTCCTCTTTATTAGCAATTTTGTTAAAATAAGTATCGATTACCATTTTGTATTTTGGCTTATTCAATGCCGATGACATCAGGCAAATATCCAATCCTTCGTGTGTGGTTGAAGACAAATTCGAGCTAAAAACTCCATCGATAAACACCACTTTATAAGTGTCGATTTCGTGGATGAAATATTTTTTTACATCCTTAAATTCGATGGAATTTTCGTTTTTTGGAAACACCGTAAAGTCATTTTTCAGAATGGCATTTAGCGAAGTATATTTCCAAGATTCCTCTTTTTTGGTTGGGAAACCTTTATTTTCAAAGTTTTTTATAGCCTCAGTTCGAACATCGTGAAGTTCGGAATGAACATCGATTTTCTCTTCGAATGCCATAAAAGACGATAGTAATTTTTCTTTTAACATTTTTTTGCTTGTTTCAGGTTTTAGGTTTAAAGTTTTGCTTATTGAAACTTATTCCCTTTGAAGTCCTTCTTGTTTAGATAGGTGATGAAATTTTTTATTTTGCCACTTAAGTTTTCATAATCCTTTTTTAAAAGTTCCAATTTTTGTTCGTTTATATAGTCAAAATCAAAAACTCTATATAATTGCGATCTTGTCTCACCGGCAGAACCTTTAGCGATAGACAAAAATTGTCTAAATTCAATATTTCCATCTCTTTCAAATCCTTCGGCAATATTGTCCATTACTGAACCAGAGGAAGATTTAATTTGTTCTTTAAATTTAAAATCTGACTTCAATCCAGTTTCGATAGAAATTATATGTATTTCTTTTGCCAAACGTCTTGCTTCTTGCCAAATCTCTAAATCTTCGAATCTATTTATTGTAGCCATTTGCAGTTTGTTTCAGGTTTCAAGTTTCAAGATTTCGTTCCGGAACTTGAAACTAGCAAAACCTGAAACTTGAAACAAATTTTACGCTTCTTGTTCTTGTTTAATCCAGTCGTATCCTTTTTCTTCGAGTTCTAAAGCTAATGAAGCATCGCCAGATTTCACAATTTTTCCGTTGTAAAGAACGTGAACAAAATCAGGCACAATATAGTCTAGAAGTCTTTGGTAATGGGTGATGACGATGATGGCATTTTTGTCGCTTTTGAGTTTGTTTACGCCATTGGCCACAATTCTCAAGGCGTCGATATCCAATCCTGAATCGGTTTCGTCAAGAATAGCGAGTTTGGGTTCAAGCATTGCCATTTGGAAAATCTCGTTCCGTTTTTTCTCTCCACCTGAAAAACCTTCGTTTAAGGAACGAGACAAAAATTTACGGTCGATTTCCAATAATTCCGATTTCTCGCGAATCACTTTCAGCATTTCGTTAGCCGGCATTTCTTCTAGTTTGTTGGCTTTACGGGTTTCGTTGATGGCTGTTCTCATAAAGTTGGTCACCGAAACACCTGGAATTTCAACCGGATATTGAAACGAAAGGAAAACGCCTTTATGCGCTCTTTCTTCTGGAGCAAATTCCGAAATATCTTCGCCTTCCAAAAGGATTTCACCTTCGGTTACTTCGTAGTTTTCGTTTCCGGCAATGATGGCTGATAGCGTACTTTTTCCAGCACCGTTAGGCCCCATAATGGCGTGAATTTCTCCCGCTTTTACCTCAAGGTTGATTCCTTTTAATATTTCTTTGTCTCCAATGGAGGCGTGTAAATTTTTTATTGATAACATTGTTTGATTTGTTTATTCGTAATGACCTTTTAATGATATAATACTTAGAATATTTACAGTGTTTTTGTCTATAATTTCGTAAATAATTCGATGTTCCTGATTTATTCTCCTTGACCAATAACCTGATAAATTATGCTTTAATGATTCTGGCTTACCAATTCCTTCAAAAGGATGTAATTGAATGTCTTCAATTAAAGAATATATTTATTCAGGACTGATTTATTGCCCGATTTTATCCAAAAATTTAAATCTGCTTTGGCTTTACTTGAAAAATCTATTTGCATAATTCTTTCAATTCTTCCATAGTTATTGTGGTTCCTTTTCCTTCTCTAACTTCTTTGGCTGCTTCCAAAATTTCTTTTACAAATTCAGGATTATACGGTTTGTCTTCTTTTTCAATTTCAAAACCCAATGATTTTGCCAATGATTTCAATACTGGTAAATCTTTTTTCTTAACGTTTTTTAAAATGAGTTCCATACAGATTTGAATTTAATATGTTTCTTCAAATTTACAAAAATTATCCTACCGAACCTTCTAACGAAATTTCCAATAATTTTTGTGCTTCAACTGCAAACTCCATTGGTAATTTGTTCAACACCTCTTTACTGAAACCGTTTACGATAAGAGCGATGGCCTTCTCGGTTGGAATTCCACGTTGGTTGCAATAGAAAACTTGGTCTTCACCAATTTTACTCGTCGTGGCCTCGTGTTCTATTTTGGCCGATGGATTTTTACTCTCGATGTACGGAAAAGTATTGGCGCTGCAATTATTTCCCATTAATAAGGAATCGCATTGCGAAAAGTTCCTTGCATTTTCTGCATTTGGGCCAATTTTCACTAATCCTCTATAACTATTGTGTGATTTTCCTGCTGAGATTCCTTTGGAAATAATCGTTGATTTTGTGTTTTTACCAATATGGATCATCTTGGTTCCCGTATCAGCTTGTTGGAAGTTATTGGTTACGGCAATCGAATAAAATTCGCCAACTGAATGATCTCCTTTCAAAATAACCGATGGATATTTCCAAGTAATTGCTGAACCTGTTTCGACTTGTGTCCAAGAAATTTTTGCGTTTTTCTCGCACAATCCTCTTTTAGTTACAAAATTGAAAACGCCGCCTTTTCCTTCTTTGTTTCCAGGATACCAGTTCTGAACGGTAGAATATTTGATTTCGGCACCATCTAAGGCAATTAATTCAACGCAAGCGGCGTGCAATTGATTCTCGTCACGACTTGGAGCGGTACAGCCTTCCAAATAACTTACATAACTGCCTTCGTCTGCAATTAGTAATGTTCTTTCGAATTGTCCTGTTCCTGCTTGATTAATACGGAAATAAGTGGATAATTCCATTGGACAATGAACGCCTTTTGGAATATAACAAAAACTTCCATCTGAGAAAACAGCCGAATTTAAAGCCGCATAGAAATTATCTTTTTGTGGTATAACTGTACCAAGATATTTTCGGACTAATTCCGGATGTTCTTTTATGGCTTCGGAAATACTCATAAAAATGATTCCTTTTTCGCCCAAAGTTTTCTTGAATGTTGTCGCAACAGAAACCGAATCGACCACAATATCCATAGCGACATTGTTCATCATTTTTTGTTCATCGACAGAGATTCCTAACTTTTTGTACATTTCTAAAAGTTCAGGATCTACATCGTCTAAAGTTTTGTTAGGATCGATGGCCTTTGGAGCAGAATAATAAGAAATCGCTTGAAAATCAGGTTTTTCGTACTGAACATTAGCCCATTCAGGTTCTATCATTTGTTCCCAAGCACGAAAAGCCTCAATGCGCCAATCGGTCATCCATTGTGGCTCTTCTTTTTTCTTAGAAATAGCTCGAACGATATCTTCATTTAGACCTACAGGAAAGGTTTCCGATTCTAAATCGGTATAAAATCCGTATTCGTACTCTTTAGTTTCGAGTTCAACTCTCAGATGGTCTTCGGTGTATTTTGACATAATTTATTGTTTAAACCCAGTCAGGGCTTAGAATCTTGACAAGGTTATTATTAAAGTGAAAACGACTCTCCGCATCCACAAGTTCGACTTGCGTTTGGGTTATTGAAAACAAAGCCTTTTCCGTTTAATCCTCCAGAAAACTCTAAAATAGTTCCTGCGAGATATAAAAATGATTTTTTTTCGACTGCAATTTTTACATTATTATCTTCAAAAACTTTATCGTTTTCACCTACGTTTTTGTCAAAAGTCAAATCATACGACAATCCTGAGCAACCACCTGATTTTACTCCTACTCGAACGTAATCTTGAGCGGCGTCAAAACCATCGTCTTTCATCATATCGACAATTTTTTTACTAGCTGATTCAGATACTTGTATCATAATTATTTATAATTTTTCTAAATAAGGTACAAATATAGTGTATAGAAATCTTTTTGCATAAATTATAACATTTTTATAACTATGGTTGTATAGAAAAAGTTTATTTACTTGACCTAAAATAAATCTATTGTCTAAATTTGTTTCATTTTATTAAACGATAAGTACAAAAATGAAACTATTTCCCATAGAAACCGGTAACTTCAAGCTCGACGGTGGAGCAATGTTTGGCGTAGTGCCAAAAGCCATTTGGAACAAAACCAATCCAGCAGATGAAAATAATCTTATAGACATTGCTGCCAGATGTCTTTTAATAGAAGACGGAAATCGTTTGATTCTAATAGACACAGGAATGGGAAACAAACAATCCGAGAAGTTTTTTGGATATTATTCGCTTTGGGGAACGCATTCGTTGGATAATTCGCTGGCAAAACACGGTTTTCATCGCGATGATATTACCGATGTTTTTTTGACTCATTTGCATTTTGATCATTGTGGAGGAAGCGTCAATTGGAATGCAACCAAAACAGGTTATGAAATTGCATTCAAAAACGCCAAATATTGGACCAATCAAAACCATTGGGAATGGGCAACGAAACCAAATCCTCGCGAAAAAGCATCCTTTCTTTCGGAAAACATTTTACCCATTCACGAAAGTGGACAATTACAATTTTTACAATTACCAGAAGTTGATTTTGTCCAAAAATCAGAGCTTGATTTTGGAGTTTTCTTTGTAAATGGTCACACCGAAAAAATGATGATCCCGCACATTAAATATCAGGATAAAACGATTGTTTTTTGTGCCGATTTAATACCAACTGTGGGTCATTTGCCCTTGCCTTATGTTATGGGTTATGATACCAGACCACTATTGACAATGCCTGAAAAGTCAAAATTCCTGAACGCCGCAGCCGAGAAAAATTATTATCTTTTCATGGAACACGACGCTCACAACGAAATCATTACTGTCGAAAAAACGGAGAGAGGTGTACGGTTAAAAGACGTTTTGAGTTGTAAAGACATCTTTAATTAATTGTTAATTTTGTTTGCTTTTGTAACAAAAGCGTATATTTTTGTTCAAAATTTTAACTTTCACAAAAACAATCAATGAATAATTTAAAACCAATTTTTATCTCTGCCTTTGCTGTTTTGGTATTAGCGGGATGTGGAGCCTCAAAAAACACTTCTAACAGTACTAGATTGATGATTCAAGCTCCGGTAAATGTTCAAAAAAAGGCAACTCTTAAGGAAGCTGAATTAAACCGTTGGAGTCATTTGGACATTATAAAAGACACGATTCCTGGAATGAGTGTGGATAAAGCATACACGGAATTGCTTAAAGACAAAAAAGGCAAAAAAGTAATCGTAGGAATAGTAGATTCAGGGGTTGATATCGAACACGAGGATTTAAAAGCAGTGGTTTGGACCAACAAAAAAGAGATTCCTGCAAACGGAATTGACGATGACAAAAACGGATATATTGACGACATTCACGGTTGGAATTTCCTTGGCGATATTACAAAAGAAAATTTAGAATACGAAAGAATTGTTGCCAACAAAAACCTTGTCGATGAAGCTACTTATCAGGAAGCAAAAGCAGTTAATGACAAAAAAGTGACAACTTCTACAAACGGAAAAGCCCGTTTAGAAGAAATGTCTTCTGATGCTACAAAAGCTGATGAAGTTTTGACTAAACATTTTGGCAAACCAAACTATACAATCGAAGAAGTAAATGCAATCAATTCTGAAGATGTGGAAATTGCCAAAAGTAAAATGATGATTCAACGAGTGAATTCTTTTGGAATGACCGTTCCGGAATTTAAAATAGCATTACAAAAAGAACTTGATGGTTATAATAGTGTTATAAATGGCGACAATCTTAAAACCAATTACAGAAAAGTTTTAGGAGATAATCCTGAAGATATCACCGACACCAAATACGGAAATAACAACGTTATGGGACCAGACAAAGAAGAAATTCTTCACGGAACTCACGTTGCTGGAATTGTAGCTCAAGTGAGATACAACGGATTAGGCGGAGACGGAATAGCAAATAATGTAGAAATCCTTACCGTTCGTGCTGTGCCAGACGGTGACGAGTATGATAAAGATATCGCTCTTGGAATTCGTTATGCTGTAGATAATGGTGCAAAAGTAATCAACGGAAGTTTTGGAAAAAGCTTTTCTCCACACAAACAATGGGTTTATGATGCTATAAAATATGCCGAAAAGAAAGATGTTTTAATAGTTCACGCTGCCGGAAATGACGCAAAAGATATTGATATGGCAAACAATTATCCAAACGATTCTGATGATAAAAAAACTGAATTTGCCGATAATTTAATCACCATTGGAGCTTTGAATTATGAATATGGAAATAAAGTGGTAGCCAGATTTTCAAACTTTGGCAAACTAAATGTTGACGTTTTTGCTCCTGGAGTAAAAATTTATGCCTCAACACCAAACAACACTTATAAATTATTGCAAGGAACATCAATGGCCGCACCAAATGTTGCCGGAGTTGCTGCTTTGATTCGTTCGTATTACCCTAAATTATCTGCCAAACAAGTAAAACATATTTTGATGGATTCTGGAGTTGCAATGACTACCGATGTAATAGTTGGCGGAAAACCAGCCGATGTTCGTTCGTTTACTACTTTGTCCAAATCTGGAAAAATCGTCAATGCTTACAATGCTTTATTGATGGCCGAAAAAATGTCAAAATAACAACAATTTGTTTTTAATTTAAAAATGGAAGGGATAAAACTCTTCCATTTTCTATTTTATCGATTATGAAAAAAATCATTTTACTTTCTTTTATTTCGCTGAGTTTCGGAACTCTTTTTGCCCAAAGTTCAACCTATTGGCAGCAACATGTCGATTACAAAATGGACGTTGTGATGAATGTCAAAAACTACCAATACAAAGGCAAACAGGAATTGGTTTATACCAATAATTCACCCGATACCTTAAAACGTGTTTTTTATCATTTGTACAACAATGCGTTTCAGCCTGGAAGCGAAATGGATGCTCGACTGCAAACCATAAAAGACCCAGATGCCAGAATGGTCAACAAAATAAAGGAAAGCCGAATCAAAACCTTGAAACCTGACGAGATTGGTTATTTGAACATTTCAAATTTCAAGCAAGATGGAGTAGTTGCCAATTCAAAAACAGTCGGAACCATTCTTGAAGTGACTTTGGCAAAACCCATTTTGCCCAATTCAAAATCGACTTTTACCTTAGATTTTGATGGTCAAGTTCCTATTCAAATTCGTCGTTCAGGCCGAAATAATGTGGAAGGTGTCGAATTGTCAATGGCGCAATGGTATCCAAAAATAGCAGAATTTGATTTCGAAGGTTGGCACGCCGATCCTTATATTGCGAGAGAATTTCACGGAGTTTGGGGAAATTTCGATGTGAAAATCACTATTGACAAGGATTATGTTTTAGGCGGTTCAGGTTATTTGCAAAACAAAAACCAAATAGGTTACGGCTATCAAGATGCAGGAATTAATGTGGTGTACCCAAAAAACACTAAAACCCTGACTTGGCATTTTTATACTCCAATGGTGCACGATTTTACTTGGGCTGCCGATAAAAATTACCTACACGATGTAGTCAAAGGACCCAACGATGTCGATTTGCATTTTCTGTATAAAAACAATCCAAAAATCATTGACAACTGGAAGGCTTTCCAGCCATTGATGATAAAAGTGATGGATTTTTTTAACAAAACCGTTGGCGATTATCCGTATAAACAGTATTCCTTTATTCAAGGTGGCGATGGTGGAATGGAATATGCCATGTGTACTTTGATGCTCGGAAACGGCAAATTGGAGGGAATTGTAGGAACGGCAACACACGAGTTAGGACATTCGTGGTTTCAACACATTTTGGCTTCCAATGAAAGCAAACACTCTTGGATGGATGAGGGATTTACTTCCTACATTGAAGACTTGGCACTTAATGAAATTGCCGAAAAGAAGAAGGAAAACCCATTTGAATCGGCTTATAAAAGCTATTATCAATTAGTAGCATCAGGCAAAGAGCAGCCGCAAACGACTCACGTTGACCGTTATGACGAGAACCGACCTTACAGTGTCTCCTCCTACAGTAAAGGGGAAATTTTCTTGTCGCAACTAGAATATGTGATAGGAAAAGAGAATGTATTGAAAACTTTGAAAAAATATTACCAGGATTTCAAATTCAAACATCCAACGCCCAATGACATCAAGAGAACTGCTGAACGAGTTTCAGGAGCCAATTTAGATTGGTATTTAACAGATTGGACGAAAACAACAAATACAATAGATTATGGAATTAAGGAAGTAAAAGAATATGGGAATACTTCTAAAATTACCTTAGAAAGAATTGGTCGAATGCCAATGCCAATCGATGTTTTGGTTGAATATACCGATGGCACAAAAGAAAGTTTTTACATTCCGTTGCGAATGATGAGTTTTGAGAAAGAAAATCCAAATCCAACCATAAAAAGAACGGTTTTGAACGATTGGGCTTGGGCTTGTCCAAAGTATGAATTCAGCATTTCAAAAAACAAAAATGACATCAAAAAAATAACCATCGACCCTAGTGGATTAATGGCCGATGTGAAGCAAGTTGATAATTCTTATTAAGTAAAGTATTTGCAAGAGAATGAAATCCATATTTTTTGCTGTAAGTCTAATTTAATCTGATCATATCAAACTGAAATTATAGTTTTTTTAGCCCATAGAACTACTGAAAGTTAGTTCTATGTTTTTTTTTCTAATTTACGAACAGGATTCAAACTGTCCCAAAGAAATTTTTAGATTAGTAACTCTATGTAGTATAATTTGTTATATTTTCTAAGAATTTATTTATCTTTTTTTTTGTATTTACATTTTCAAATTATTGATAAAGAAACAGTTATCAGTTTTTTAACAACTTAAAAAAAATAATTCTTCATTAGATTTTCAGTTAACTAATACTATATTTGTAAACCAAAAATTTAAAAATCCACCAGCTTATGAAGCCCACCAATTACTCTTTACTGATTTTACTAGTTATTATTTTTTCAAGCAATAGTTCTTGGGGACAACAATTAAATCCTGTAGAAGAGCCCAACAAAAGCAAAGCTTTCAATTCAGAATTTTGTGGCACAGATTTTTTTCATAATGAAAAAATGAAAAATGATGAAGCATACAGAATGCGTCATCTTAAAAGCGTTGACGATATAAAAAAATTGGCTACTCGGCCTTACAAAAAGGCTGCTGGAGGTGTATCACAAATTCCCGTTGTAGTTCACGTGATGCACAAAGGGGAGTCGGTGGGTACAGGAACTAATATTTCTGATGAAGATGTAAAAAGAGGAATACAATATTTGAATAATTATTGGAGGAAAGTCAGCGGAACTCCTGGTTTTGGCGATGGGGTTGATTTGAATATTGAATTTTCGTTGGCAGTTCAAGACCCTAACGGCAATTGTACCAATGGCATCGACCGTGTCAATATGAGTGGCGTTCCCGCTTATGTAAACAATGGTGTTAATAGAAGTGGAACGAACGGAATACCCGATTATCAAGCAGGAGGCGGTGTAAACTCTCTTAAAGAATACAGCATTTGGAATCCAACTCAGTATTATAACGTGTGGATTGTGGACGAAATAGATAATGCAAACTGCTTTAGTGGAGGTCCGTATACCGCTGGATATGCCCATTATGCCTCGTCTCACGGACAACCTTTTGATGGCTCTGTAGTTTTAATATGTTCCTACTTAGGACAATCAGATTCTACTTGGGCCCACGAAATGGGACATGCCTTTAATTTACCGCATACTTTTGATGGGGATGACGCTAACAACGACGGCACAGGGGACCAATGTGGCGAAGATAATATTGCGGATACTCCAAAACACATCAGAACCTCATCGACTACCCCGTCAATTTATTCTAATTGTACCAGTAACCTTGCTAATGCTTGCGACCCAACATTCAATAAAGTAATAAATCCAGATACGGGTTTTACTAGAAATACAGGAACAGTTCAAGATCATATGCACAATTATATGGATTACACAGGATGTCCAACAGAATTTACCGGAGGTCAACGTGCTGTTGTTAGTGCAGCATTATCTGGCAATAGAGCCTCTTTTCTAACCAGCCCAGCGTTGTCGCCAACAGCTCCAGCGACGGTCTTTTTTACTTCACCAGCAACCAATGTTTGTTTGGGCAGCAGCTTACAATTTAGAGATGAATCCACTTGTACACCCAATACTTATACCAATGCATTGTACAGCAATGTCTCTTTTCTTTGGACTTTTGACAATAAAGTAAATCCTCCTTTAACATCAACACTACAGAATCCTGTGATTACATTTACAATCCCAGGTGTGTATGATGTAACACTTGCTGTAACAAATCCTACAGGGACTACTAGTTTGAAAAAACAAGCTAATATAGCTGTTACCTCGGGAGTTGTAGCAGCTTGTGCAATGTCAAGTAGTAACAATAATAATAATTTTGGGATTGGAGCTACAAAAGTTTTATTTAATTCTATAAATAGTACAACCACTACTTTTATTCCTGCTACTGCAACAAACGACTTTAGCTGTTCTAAAAACACAACAATTTATGTGGGTAATTCTTATCCTTTAACAGTCAACTATAAATCAAGGTCTGGTGGAAATGCCTTTTTAGAAGTTTGGATTGATTGGAACAATAATGGAACTTTCGAAACCTTAAATAGTTTAGGAATCAATGAAAGGGTTTTAATAAATGACATTACCGCAAGTTCTACAGGTAGTCCAACCGTTAGTATAATACCGCCAACAAATGCAGTTCTCAATACCATATTAAGAATGCGCGTGGTCACTGAACATACAAAAGCACCAACAGTATGTGGTAATGGTTTTGTACAGCGAGCAGACGATTACGGTATTTATGTAAAAGCTGCTTGTACCCCACCCACAGCAGGCATAACCAATAATAGTGGCACTACAATCCTAACTTGTGTTGCGCCTTCCATTAGTTTAACGGCTACTGGCGGAGTAAGTTACCTCTGGAATAACAATAAAGGCATCACCCCAACAATCGCATTAACAGAACCGGGAACTTATACGGTTACAGTAGCCTCTGCCGATGGCTGTACCAATACAAATAGCATTGTCATTACTGAAAATAAACCTGCTCCAACAGCTGTAATTACAAACAATACGGGTACTACTGCAATAACCTGTTCCGTTTCTTCAATAAGTGTAACAGCTTCTGGCGGTCTAAGTTATAGCTGGGATAATGGTCTAGGAAATAATGCAATTGCATCAATAACAGCAGCCGGTACTTATACCGTTACAGTAACCGCAGCCAATGGTTGTACTGCTGCCAAAAGCATCGTAATTACAGATGAAAAGACAACTCCAGCGTGTTCTATTTCAAGTTCTAACGTGGGAAATTTTGGTAATGGAGTTACTAACTTCACTTTCAATACTATAAATAAAACTACCACGACAGCTATTCCCGCCAGTGCTATGCAAAATTTTATTTGTACTAATAATACTTCGGTCAATGTCGGCATTGCTTATAATTTGAACGTAACTTATAGATCCAGAAATGATGGATCACAATTTTTGGAAGTTTGGGTTGATTGGGATAATAACGGATTATTTCAAACATCAAATAGTAACGGCGTTGATGAAAGAGTTTTAACAGACAACATTGCTGCTTTTAGTACCACAAAAACAGCTACTGCAAGTATTACACCGCCAGTTACTGCTACTTTGAATACTTTGCTGAGGATGCGAGTGATTTCGGAATACAAGGGTGCTCCTGCTGTGTGTGGAAGTGGATTTGTGAAAAGAGCCGATGATTATGGTGTTTTAGTAACAAACTCATTAAGCACAACAAATTTCTTGAATTCAGAAGTTGTACTCTATCCAAACCCTGTAAAAGATAATTTTACCGTTTCTTTAAAAAACAATGACGAAATAATAAGCTGTCAAATTTATGATGTTACGGGTAAAAATGTAATGTCTAATGCAAAAATGGAAAATAATACAGTCCAAGTTTCAGCATTATCTAATGGCGTTTATTTCATTAAAATAAAAACAATGAACGGAGAGATGGTTAACAAATTTATAAAAGAATAGCTTGTTAATAGTTGTTATTTCAAATAGGCCTAACCGATTTTAAAAATGGGTTAGGTCTATTTTTTTAAATGAAAATCAGGATCTTATTCGATCAAACGAAGATTTTTCAACATTTCCTTACTCATACTTTCTAAATCAAATTCGTGATGCCAGTTCCAGTCCGCTTTAGCATGAGAATCATCGATGCTTGCAGGCCAACTATCTGCAATTACTTGACGAAAATCGGGTTGGTACGAAACCGTAAATTCAGGAATGTGTTTTTGGATTTCGGCAGCAATTTCAGTTGGAGTAAAACTCATGGCGGCCAGATTATAGGAAGACCGAATCTTGATTTGTTCAGCAGGAGCTTGCATAATTTGGATAGTCGCAGCAATCGCATCGTCCATATACATCATAGGCATTTTGGTTTCTGAGGATAAAAAACATTCGTATTTTCCATCACTCAACGCTTTGTGATAGATGTCTACAGCATAATCCGTAGTTCCGCCACCCGGAGGAGTGGACCAACTAATTAATCCCGGGTAACGAACGCTGCGAACGTCAACTCCAAAATGAGTGTGGTAATATTCACACCATCTTTCGCCAGCTAGTTTGCTAATTCCATAAACCGTTGAAGGTTCCATAATAGTGTATTGTGGCGTGTTTTCTCGCGGTGTTGTTGGGCCAAAAACCGCAATACTCGATGGCCAGAATATTTTTTTTATTTTCTTGGCTTTGGCCAAATTCAAAACGTGAAACAAGGAATTCATATTCAAATCCCAAGCAAAAGCAGGGTTTTTTTCGGCTGTTGCCGATAGCAATGCTGCCATCAAGTAAATGTCGGTAATGTGATGCACTTCGACAAGATGCTCGATTTGATTGAAATCCAATGCATTAATAACTTCAAAAGTCCCAGAATTCACAATGTCATTATTCAACTTTCGAATGTCAGACGCAACTACATTTTCGGTTCCATATAATTTCCGAAGTTTATGAGTAAGTTCTGTGCCAATTTGCCCGCAAGCACCGATAATCAGTATTTTAGGATTCATATAAATGATTTAAATAAACAAAGATAACGTTTTCGTATATGGCTTAATTCTACTAAATAAATAATAAATTTAGTGAAATTACCGTAACAATCTTGATTAAATTCTTAATTTTCTATTTTTAAAAACAAGAAAAGTAGTCTTTAGCTATTAGATTGTTATTCTAAATGATGTAATTCATAATTGTAAATTTACTTCGTAACTTTGCAGTCTAATGAAATTGAAATGAAATTGAAATTTATATATCTCTTTTCTCTGATTTTTGTTTTGAATTCTTGTAAAAACGACACAGAAAAACGCCAAATTGAAACCGAAAAGGACTCCAAAAAGAAAGAATTAATTTTTTCTATTATTGAAAAAGCTTGGGTTTTTAATGCCAAACCCATCAATGAAACTTCACGATCTACCGCATTAGGTTGGAACGAATGGCGTTTATTTTTGGCAGAATTAGATCATAAACCAAAGAAATCAATAGGAGCTTTCCAAAAAAAATCGACCGAAATTTCTAAAAAAGTAATGGCGTTGAATGATAATATCCCATTAGAATTTGCCAAACCTCAAATAAAAGCTAGAATTGCCATTTTGATAACTAAAGTCCAAATGCTGGATTTATACATTCATTTGAGTGACATCCCCGAACAGAAAGTGATCGCTTTGATTCCTGAAATCAATATCCAATTAGTCGCTTTGCAAAAACAAATGGACAAAATTGTCCAAAAAAGCAAAATACCTTTAGAGGAAGGAGAATCAGATTTAATCAAAATGATGGATTCTTCGAGAGCCATTCCAAACTCACCACCAATTGACCCAAATATCCCTCGCGTTGAGTAAAAAAAATCTATATTCGATTTACGAGAATTCGCCAAAAATCAAGCAAATTGTCGATAGTTTGCAACAAACGGAACAGAAAATCCATTTGAATGGATTGATAGGTTCGTCACTTTCGTTTGTGGTGCAATCCCTTTTCAAAAAAACAGAAAAACCGTTTTTATTGATTTTAAACGACAAGGAAGAAGCCGCTTATTATTTGAACGATTTGGAGCAAATGGTAGGAGAGCAAGATGTGCTGTTTTATCCCGGTTCGTATCGTCGTCCGTACCAAATTGAAGATACCGACAATGCCAATGTTTTGCTTCGCGCCGAAGTATTAAACCGCATCAATTCCCGCAAGAAACCAGCCATTATTGTTACTTATCCCGAAGCACTTTTCGAGAAAGTAGTTACCCGAAAAGAATTCGATAAAAACACTTTGAAAGTGGCAGTTGGTGACAAAGTTTCCATCGATTTTATCAACGAAGTGTTGTTCGAATACGAATTCAAAAGAGTCGATTTTATTACAGAACCCGGTGAATTTTCAGTACGTGGTGGAATTGTCGATGTGTTTTCTTTTTCGAATGACAATCCCTATAGAATCGAGTTTTTTGGTGACGAAGTCGAAAGCATTCGAAGCTTTGATGTTGAAACGCAACTCTCGATCGAAAAGCAAAAGAAAATCACGATTATTCCCAATGTCGAGAATAAATTTTTTCAGGAAAACCGGGAAAGTTTCTTGGAATATATTAATAATCAAACGGTTTTGTTTATTCAAGATACGGATTCTCTTTTCACTAAATTGGATAGACTTTTTGCCAAAGCTACTGAGATTTTCGAAAATCTAAACGCCACGATAAACCACGTTGTACCAGAGCAACTGTACTTGAATCAAAAGGAATTCATCAAGAAAAGTCTGGATTTTTCGGTGGTGGAATTGAGTTCGAAGCCTATTTATAAAACCAAGAAAGTATTCGATTTTCATATTAAACCGCAACCGTCTTTCAATAAACAATTCGATTTATTGTTGAATAATTTGAACGACAATCATTTTAACGGTTATAAAAATTATTTGTTTTGTTCGAATGATGCTCAGGCCAAAAGGTTTTACGATATTTTTGAATCTTTAGACGAAGAAAATGCCGAGAATATTCGGAAGCAATACAACACCATTGTTTTGCCTATTTATCAAGGATTTATCGACGAAGAAAATCAATTGGCTTGTTACACTGACCATCAAATTTTTGAGCGTTATCATAAATTCAGCATCAAAAGTACTATTTCGAAGAAGCAAAATATCACTTTAAAAGAGCTAACGACTTTGACTGTTGGCGATTATGTAACACACATCGATCACGGAATTGGACGATTTGGTGGTCTGCAAAAAATTCAGGTCGAAGGAAAAACCCAAGAAGCGATTAAATTGGTTTATGCCGATAATGACATCGTTTATGTGAGTATTCACTCGCTTTATAAAATTTCAAAATACACCGGAAAGGACGGGACTCCGCCAAAAATTTATAAACTCGGTTCGAACGCTTGGAAGATTTTAAAGCAGAAAACAAAAGCTCGAGTCAAACACATTGCGTTCAATTTGATTCAATTGTACGCCAAAAGAAAACTGGAAAAAGGGTTCCGTTTCGCGCCTGACAGTTATTTGCAAAATGAATTAGAAAGTTCCTTTATCTACGAAGACACACCCGACCAAACCAAATCAACTGCCGAAGTCAAAGCCGATATGGAAAGCGACCGTCCGATGGATCGCTTGGTTTGTGGCGATGTTGGTTTCGGAAAAACCGAAGTGGCGATTCGCGCTGCTTTCAAAGCTGTGGACAACTCAAAACAAGTTGCGATTTTGGTTCCTACCACGATTTTGGCTTACCAACATTACAGAACTTTTACCGAAAGATTAAAGGATATGCCAGTTTCGGTTGGTTATTTGAACCGATTTCGAAGTGCCAAACAAAAAGCTGAAACCCTTAAACAATTAGCCGAAGGAAAACTCGATATTGTCATTGGAACCCATCAATTGGTCAACAAAAATGTGGTTTTCAAAGACCTTGGATTGTTGATTGTGGACGAAGAACAAAAATTTGGGGTCAACGTAAAAGACAAACTCAAAACCATCGCTGCCAATGTGGACACCTTGACATTAACGGCAACACCGATTCCGAGAACTTTACAGTTTTCGTTGATGGCAGCACGAGATTTATCGGTAATTACAACACCTCCGCCCAATCGTTATCCTATTGAAACGAACGTGGTTGGTTTTAGCGAAGAGTTGATTCGGGATGCGATTTCGTATGAAATTCAGCGCAACGGGCAGGTTTTCTTTATCAATAACCGAATAGAAAATATCAAGGAAGTAGCGGGAATGATTCAGCGTTTGGTTCCTGATGCAAGAGTTGGAATTGGTCACGGTCAAATGGAAGGCAAAAAATTAGAGGAATTAATGTTGGCTTTTATGAACGGTGAATTTGATGTTTTGGTGGCAACCACAATAATCGAAAGTGGTTTGGATGTCCCGAATGCGAATACCATTTTCATTAATAATGCGAATAATTTTGGACTGTCGGATTTGCATCAAATGCGGGGTCGGGTAGGGCGTAGCAACAAGAAAGCATTTTGTTATTTCATTTGTCCGCCGTATTCAGCGATGACAGATGATGCTCGAAAACGAATTCAGGCTTTGGAACAATTCTCGGAATTGGGAAGTGGTTTCAACATTGCGATGAAGGATTTGGAAATTCGGGGTGCAGGAGATTTATTGGGAGGTGAACAAAGCGGTTTCATCAACGAAATTGGTTTTGATACCTACCAGAAAATTATGAACGAAGCCATCGATGAATTGAAAGAAAACGAATTCAAGGATTTATATGAAAACGAAGATAGCGGAATCAAAAAAGAATACGTAAAAGACCTGCAAATAGACACTGATTTTGAGTTGCTGTTTTCGGATGAATATATTAATAATGTCACAGAACGTTTGAGTTTGTACAACGAATTGGGCAACGTGAAAAACGAAGAAGAATTGATTGTTTTCCAAAATAAACTAATAGATCGTTTTGGACCAATGCCACCGAGAGCATTGGCTTTAATGAATAGTATTCGCATCAAATGGATTGCTACCAAAGTCGGAATTGAGAAATTGGTGATGAAGAAAGGCAAGATGATCGGCTATTTTGTTGCCGACCAAAACTCGGATTTTTATACTTCGAAACGGTTCCAGCAAATGTTACAGTTTGTGCAAAAAAATACTAGCATTTGTGTAATGAAAGAAAAACAAACGCCTGCTGGATTGCGACTTTTGCTGACTTTTGATAATGTAAAAACAACAAGAAGAGCTTTGGAATTGATGGAGATGTTGGGAGGGGATAGATAATGATTTTTTAACGAATTAGAAAGTCTTTAAAAAATTAAAGTGACTTAAAATGATATTGTAAATATAAATTTCTTTTTACTTTCCCAAGGTTTTAGCTTCCGACCAATACTTTCAAATATAGATGAATATCAAACTCACAAAAAAGGTGCGTTAAATTTAATTAAATCAAGAAACAGAAGAATTATGAACTACCAGAAACTAAAATTAATTTAGAAATACTTCCAAATCTAATACTTCCAAAAAAAGATTGCTTCGAAGTAATCATTCAACTACTGCAAACTATCTTATTGCTCAAAAATCAGATGAAAAAATGACAAAAAATTAAAAAAACCAGTTGTTTTCTAGTATTTTTGCACCAGTACGAATTGATTTAACATTAAATGAGAACACTTGTTATCGGCGATATTCACGGCGGTTTGCGCGCCTTGCACCAAATTATGGAAAGAGCCAATGTTACTCCAAAGGACACATTAATTTTTCTAGGCGATTATGTGGATGGCTGGAGCCAATCGCCCCAAGTTCTTGATTATTTGATCGAATTGAAAACAACTCATAATTGTATTTTCATCCTTGGCAACCACGATGAATTATTATTAGATTGGTTAACAAAAACTAAGGATAATCCTTTGTGGTACAAACATGGCGGTGAATCAACTGTTTTGGCTTATGCCAATGTAAGTGATGAGACTATACAAAAACACATCGAATTCATACAATCCTTACAGAGTTATCATCTCGACGAACAAAATCGTTTGTTTATTCATGCTGGTTTTACTAATATGAATGGTGTGGATTATGAATTTTTCCCAAGGTTATTTTATTGGGACAGAACACTTTGGGAAACCGTGTTGGCATTGGATAAAAAGATGAAAAAGGATGATTTATTGTACCCAAAACGTTTGACTTTGTATAGTGAAATCTTTATAGGTCACACGCCAGTTTCCAGAATTGGCAAAACCACTCCTGTACAAATGGTCAATGTTTGGAATGTGGACACCGGAGCAGCATTCAAAGGGCCGCTAACAATAATGGATATTGAGTCGAAAGAATTTTGGCAAAGCGAACCCTTACCACATTTATATCCAAATGAAAAAGGAAGAAATTAATATACTATATTTGCAAAAAATAAAACTTATGAAATGAGCATAATCGAGAATTGGTCGCAAGTACCAATGATTATATGCGAATTACATTTGACAATTAAAAAACAATAAATATCAACAAATGAAAAAATTTTTTACAATCGTATTATTAGGTGCAATCTTTATGGTAAATGCACAAGCTTTTAAAGGAAAAGGAGACAAAAAAGTCAATATTGGAATGACTCTTCAAAATGGCGGAACAGGCGTTTTGGCCTCAGCCGATTTTGGCTTGGGAGAAAACTTTTCTATTGGAATTTTGAGTTCTTATTTGTTAGGAGCTAATGAATATTTAGGCGAAAAACCAAGTTTCGACTATCGCTTTGATGTTAAGGCTAGATTCAATGCTAATTTAGGAAGCGTAATGAATGTTTCTCCAAAATTTGACCTGTATCCTGGATTGAATTTAGGTTTGAAAAACTTTGGTGGACATCTAGGTGCAAGATATTTTTTCTCAGATGGGTTTGGAGTTTTCACTGAATTTTCAGTGCCGTTTGCAAAGTATGATTCAGAGGCAAGTTCAAAATACAATAACGGGTCTGCTTTTAATATTGGAGCTTCGTTCAGTTTAGACTAGTTAAAATAAAACATAAAAAAAGCGGCTTGATGAAAATCTTGCCGCTTTTTTTATTGACAAATTTGTAAATTAAATACTAGCTTTAACAAAAATTCTATTTATCACACCGTTTTTTTCAATTCCTTGTACAATTAATTTGAATTGTTTAGTTGTTTTATGAAAGACTTTACAATGGATTAATTTGATGTGTCCCAGATATAATTCTCGTTTAAAGACTTTTACCGCTTTTTTATCATATAAATTATTTGGTTCTAATTCATATCTTAAAACATCTCCTATCGAAACTTTATCGGAAGGAATTTGAGCCTCCGACAAATTAGTGATTTCTGTAACAAAAGACAAATCATCAACAATGTTAAAATCAGCTAAAAATTCAAAACTATCTGTTGGTAATAATCCTTGTGTAAAAGCCAACATATAGTATTTGTCATCTTTTTCAACTAAATTAATATTCCAAAAATCATAAAAATCTTGTAAATCGGGTCTTTCACTTCGCATTAATCGTTGCCCAAAAATTTCAATTACATTTTCGGTGTAAATTTTATCCGTATCAGGAAAACCCTCATAATGAACAAAACCTAACTTCTTGGCTTCTTCAACACCTTCTTGATTGTATTGAAAGCGGATTCCTTCCGAGGCACTTTTTTTAATAGTACCAACAGAAATTCTTCTACTGCCTTTACCTGGTCTCCAGATAAGGTGTATGTTTCCTATTGCTTTCATAAATATTGGATTAATTTTTCAATTCGCAAAGTTTTAACATCAATTGTTTTCTTGTTTCCGATAATTTAAAGTTAATTAAATCTACTGGAACATTTATGTCAATATTATCTATTATCTCTTTTACTGATTCAGAGTTGTATATTTCCTTTACTCTAGCTATAAATTTTTTGGTTTCCGTCGGATAATATTCCAACAATAATTCAATTAGTTCAAAATGTTTTTTCTTTTTCAGATGTCCTTCCCAATGAATTTCCGATTCCCCTTTTCTAACATATACTTCAATCATTTGAGAATCTTCAATCGCCTTTTCAACCCAATTGTCTTCTCGTTCTCTTCCTAAACAACAACCACTATCGTAAATTGGTGCGAAAATATGAGGCGTAATTTAGGAATGTAGTTTTAAAGTTGTTTTTGCAATTTTCGGCGTAATGGACAAAATTAATGGTCAAAACGTCTCAAAGCCTTATTATTGTTAGCTTTGAAGCAAATCAAAGACTATGAATAAAAAAAGTGCTTTTAC
>JAYVIK010000232.1:0-3196 GCA_043770265.1 Flavobacterium sp.
TTGTATTAATTTTTTGCTTCTTTCCCACGAACCCAAAAGTTCAAAACCGGGATGAAGTTCTAGAAATGGAGCGTGAAAAACTTTTCCGGACATTCCGTAGGATAAGAGTGCTGTTTTTATTTTGTGCATAATCAATTTTAGATTGCAGATTTTAGATTTTAGATTGGTTGGAATGGAAAATTGATTTCAGACTTTAGATTGCGGAGTTTTAAGACTGTTAAAATTGACCATTTCGTATTTATAAACACAAATCTAAAATCTAAAATCTGCAATCTAAAATTCATTTAGCTCTTTCGTATTGTTTTGGCCAAGAAATATCAGCACCAAGTTCTTTGGCAAAATCTAATGCCAAATTCGGGTTTCTCAAAGATTCTCTGGCGAATAAAACCAAATCAGCCTTCTCCGTGGCAACGATTTCTTCCGCTTGAGCTGATTCGGTGATTAAACCCACAGCTCCCGTTAAAATTCCAGTTTCTTTTTTGATTCTGTCGGCAAACGGAACTTGATAATTGGGACCTAACGGAATTTGTTGATGCGAAACCAATCCGCCAGAAGAAACGTCTATTAAATCAACACCTTTTTCTTTCAGAATTTTCGAAAGTTGAACGGATTCTTCGATATTCCATCCTCCATCAGCCCAATCGGTGGCAGAGATTCTGACGAATAAAGGTAAATCAGTAGGCCATTCGGATTGTACGGCTTCGAGAACTTCTAACGTAAGACGAATTCTGTTTTCGAAACTTCCTCCGTATTCATCGGTTCTGAAATTCGACAAAGGTGAAAAAAACTGATGCAACAAATACCCGTGAGCTGCGTGAATTTCTAAGACTTGAAAACCAGCTTTCAAGGCTCTTTTGGTCGCTGATTTGAAATCGGAAATTACTTTTCGGATTCCATTTTTATCCAAAGCAATTGGCGATTTTTCATTGGAATGATACCCAACGGCACTGGCTGAAACGGTTTCCCAACCTCCATTGGTTTCGTCTAATTTTTTGTTGCCGTTCCAAGGCTCTGAAACGCTTGCTTTTCTTCCGGCGTGTGCCAATTGGATTCCGGGAATTGAATTTTGGGAAATAATAAACTGATTAATGGCTAGCATTTTTTCGATTTGCTCCTCTTTCCAAAGTCCTAAATCACTTGGAGAAATACGTCCTTCAGGAGAAACCGCTGTTGCTTCCTGAATAATTAGACCTGCTCCACCAGAGGCTCGACTACCTAAATGTACAAGATGCCAATCATTGGCAAATCCATCTTCGGAGGAATATTGGCACATTGGCGAAATAGCGATTCTGTTTTTAAAAAGAAGACTTTTTATTTGAATGGATGAAAATAGTTGTGATGACATTTTATTATTTTAGATTTTAGACTGTTGATTTTAGATTATCTAGCGACTGAAAGTTGATTTAAATTTTTGATTTCGTAGGAATTAAAACCAATCTCAATTTAAAAACCAATACAAAAAAGTAAAGTTACGCCACAAACAGCAAAGATGAAAAGGGAATAGGGCATTTATTAACAAATAATTATCGTCTGACAAAAAGTAAACCTTTGGAAGTAAAACAGAAAACCTTACTTTTGTGCGCTTTACAAAATTAAATTAATAAGAGGATGAAATTCAATTGATCCTCGCAATGACAAATAAATGGAAATAGTTATCAAGCTTTCTCAATTTTTATTGAGCTTATCATTACTGATTATACTTCACGAATTGGGACATTTTATTCCCGCCAAAATATTTAAAACCCGAGTTGAAAAATTCTACTTATTTTTTGATGTAAAATATTCATTGCTTAAAAAGAAAATAGGCGAAACTGAATATGGAATCGGCTGGTTGCCTCTAGGTGGCTACGTTAAAATTTCAGGAATGATTGACGAAAGTATGGACAAAGAACAAATGGCTTTGCCTCCACAACCTTGGGAATTCCGTTCCAAACCAGCTTGGCAACGTTTGATTATTATGTTGGGTGGTGTTACCGTAAACTTTATTTTGGCGTTTATCATTTATATTGGGATGGCTTATGCTTATGGGGATATTTACCTGAATAATTCAGAATTGAAAGATGGAATTGCCGTTACAAGTTCTGTTGGAGAGGAGTTGGGATTTAAAAATGGGGATAAAATAATAGCTGTAGATGGAGAAAAAATTGCACATTTTGACGAAATACCAATGAAACTTTTATTTTCAAAATCGGCTTTGATAGTTCGTGATGGAAAAGAACTAACCATCAATTTTCCTGTAGATTTGATTGACAAAGTTCTAAATGGTGAAAAACGTGCCTTTATTGGTTGGAGAGAACCTTTTGTGGTAGCAAAAGTTCCTGATACCTCGACAAACAAGGCATTGCAATCTAAAGACGTTATCAAATCCATTAGCGGTGTACCAACAAAGTATTATGATGAGGTTGTTGCGTTATCAAAAGCAAATAAAAACAAAACCCTTGATGCTATTGTATTAAGAAATAAAAAAGAAGTTCCAGTAAAAATCAACATAAATAAAGAAGGAAAATTGGGCATATTTGCAGCTTCATTAGATGTTGAAAGTTTAGAAAAACTTGGTGTTTATAAATTCAGCACGGAACAATACGATATATTCGAATCAATTCCTGTGGGAATCGAAAAAGGAAAAAATGAATTATTCAGTTACGGCAAACAATTAAAAGCAATTTTCAATCCGGACACAGGGGCTTATAAAGGAGTCGGAGGATTTGCAGCCATTTACAATATTTTTCCTGACAGTTGGAGTTGGGAAGTGTTTTGGAGTCGAACTGCTCTGTTGTCGATAATGCTCGGTGTAATGAACTTATTGCCTATTCCAGCCCTTGATGGAGGTCACGTAATCTTTTTATTGTACGAAATGATTAGCGGTAGAAAACCAAGCGATAAGTTCCTAGAAAATGCTCAAATGGTTGGTTTCTTTCTACTTATCACTTTGTTATTGTTTGCCAATGGGAATGATATCTACAAGGCGATTGTAGGGAAATAATTTTTTTCGATATTTTTTTCAATTTAGTTTGCAAAAATTAAATTTAGCACTATATTTGCAACCGCTTAAACAAACAAGCATTGCTAGTTAAAGCGACATAAAACGTTCATTCAAAACAAGAATAATAAATACAGTTTCCTTCTTAGCTCAGTTGGTTAGAGCATCTGACTGTTAATCAGAGGGTCCTTGGTTCGAGCCCAAGAGAGGGAGCAA
>JAYVIK010000233.1:0-25607 GCA_043770265.1 Flavobacterium sp.
TGTTGCTTTGATTTCAAAATTTCTATCAATAGAATACTCGTCGTCAAGATACTTTCTATTGAAATTATTCCATACAAAGTAGTTATTGATTTTTGTGTATTTCTTGTCAAAATCCATTCCCCAGTTTCCATCAGCATGGTAAAATGCGTCTTCTACTTGACTGTTTACTTTTACTAATCCATCATATTCATAACCATCTGCGATATTTACTCGTAATTCTTGTTTGATTTCAGTAGTTAAAGTGTTATTTCTGAACTTAATATTATTTGCAGTTTCTGAATACAACTCTTCCATAGAGATCTCGGCAGTATTCCCAATTTTTGTACTTCTAAGTTTTACTATTAATTCTCCTTTTTCTCTATACACTTTAGAAGCATAAGTTTCAGGAATTTTTTGTTGTCCTATTTCATTTACAGGCATATAAGACTTTAAGTTATTTATAATATCCGACACTAATTTTTGAGTATCTGCTGGTCTTGTAGCCCATACTTGAAAATTATAGACATCATTAAACTTAGTATAAGCGTTTACATACCAATTGCTCTGAATCGAATAGTTAGTATCATTATTGTTTTTAGCTACTGCAAAAGAAACAGCATATTCTACAACACCATTACGTTGCTTTATACCTTGCATTAAGAAATTATACCCTTGTAGTTTTATTCTTTGAATGTTCAATATTTCTGCTCCACGCAATCTGTCACAAGACGCTTTAGTGTGATTATAAATCTTATCTGTGGTTTTGATTCCCAATACCACCGCTTTAGTTTTTCCTGCTATTGAAAAATCTACAGCTAATACTTGATCAGCAATCGTGTAATCTAAAATATCTGTAGGAGAGGTTTCATTTGCTATATTCCCTGCAATGAGTTCTTTCGGGAACATGTCGATCAATGTTTGTTCTTTTCCTTTGTAATTTTGTCTAGATTTAATTTTTGATTTGTCGTACAAATTTTTACTAGATTTAACAAACTCTGTTGGTACACTATTCATTTTTCTACCAACATAAATTTTAGAAATTGCATCACCTAAAGATTCTGATTCAACTCCTCCGCCAAAGCCTCCAGTTGTTGAATCTGACGGTTTTACGAAAGCAAAATCTTGATCCAAATTATTTTGACCGTGGCCTAAAACAATCGTAGATTTTAGAGGAGTGCCTACGCTACTATCTGCATCAAAAGTAGGAACAAGTTGAGAAGAATTATAACCAGATGGAATACCAGCAGTGATTGTTGAAACTTCTACTGATACTGTATAAGTACCAAACCCTAAATTACTAAATAGGTAGTTCCCTGACGCGTCTGTTATAGTGGTGATATCATCAGCAGTATTACCCGGTGTGCCTGGATCTAAAGTTACTGTAGCTCCTGCTAAACCATTCTCTCCAACATCCTTTAATCCGTCTCCATTGGTGTCGTACCAAACAAGGTCGCCTATTGAGCCGACGGCTCTATAACCAAAGTTTTGATTGGTACTGATTCCTCCTGCTACTAAAGTAACGGTTGAATTATTTGCTGTACTTGTTCCGTCTGCATCATACGTTTGTGCTAGTTGACTTGCTGTTAATCCTACCGGAAGCCCTGCGGTTACCGTAGCTACATTTACTGATACTGTGTAGTTACCTGCTGGTAGGTTACTGAATAAGTAATTACCTAAAACATCTGTCGTTGTAGTGATGTCATCTGCAGGATTACCTGGTGTTCCTGGATCTAAGGTTACAGTTGCTCCTGCTAAACCATTCTCTCCTGCTCCTTTGATTCCGTCTCCATTAGTATCAAACCACACGATAGCACCTATAGATCCAGTTGAACCTCTATAACCAAAATCTTGGTCTGTATTATTTTCTCCTGCTGCTAAAGCAATAGTAGATTTATTTGCTGTACCTGTTCCGTCTGCATCATAAGTTTGTGCTAGTTGACTTGCGGATACACCTGCTGGAAGTCCTGCTGTTACTGTAGCTACATTTACTGAAACTGTGTAGTTTCCTGCTGGTAGGTTAGTGAATAAGTAATTGCCAGATGCATCTGTCGTTGTAGTGATGTCATCTGCAGGATTACCTGGTGTACCCGGATCTAATGTTACAGTAGCACCTGCTAAACCATTTTCTCCTGATCCTTGAACTCCATCTCCATTAGCATCATACCAAACACTAGATTCTATTGAACCAAGTAAACAAAAAGTAATATTTGCACTTCCTGTCATTGCGGTGGTGCAAGTTGTAGTTGCATTCGTAGCAATAACTGTGTAGGTTCCAACGGCTGTTTTATTTCCAAAACTAATCGCGCTATCTGTTCCAGCTATTGCAGCTCCATTGTTTACACCATTTAATTGCAATTGGTAATTGATGCCTACATTTGAATTACTTAATCCTACAAGAACACCTGTTCCTCCGATACAAACTTCTCCACCACCTGTAACGCTGAATAGTACTGGTGTTGGTAAGATTCCTCCTCCATTATATATGAAACTAGCTGTAGTAGCTGAACAGTTAGAAGCATTCGTAGCTGTAATAGTGTAAGACGTTCCTGTTGTTCCACTTGTGATTACACCTCCTGCGCCAACAGTTAATCCTGATGGTGTGGAAGTATAGGTTAAACTTGCGCTATAGGTACTTAAAATATTCGTTGCTGCTGCCGCACAGGTTGGTGCAGTTACCACTACTGTTGGTACTGCTGGTGTTGACAATATCGCTCCACCATTAAACGTAAAACTAGCTGTCGTAGCTGAACATAATGAAGCATTAGTAGCTGTAATAGTGTAAGCCGTTCCGTTGGTTCCTCCTGTAATTACTCCACCTGCTCCAACTGATAATCCTGATGGTGTGGAAGTATAGGTTAAACTACCACTATAGGTACTTAAAATATTAGTAGCAGCTGAGGCGCACGTTGGTGCAGTTACAACTACTGTTGGTACTGCTGGTGTTTCTAATATCGCTCCTCCATTAAACGTAAAACTAGCTGTAATAGCTGAACATAATGAAGCATTGGTAGCTGTAATCGTGTAAGACGTTCCGTTGGTTCCGTCTGTGATTACTCCACCTGCGCCAACTGATAATCCTGTTGGTGTGGATGTGTAGGTTAAACTTGCGCTATAGGTACTTAAAATATTTGTAGCAGGGGAAGCGCACGTTGGTGCCGTTACAACTACTGTTGGTACTGCTGGTGTTGACAATATCGCTCCACCATTATACGTAAAACCAGATGAAGTAGCAAAACAAGATGAAGCATTGGTAGCTGTAATAGTGTAAGACGTTCCTGTTGTTCCACCTGTGATTACTCCACCTGCGCCAACTGCTAATCCTGTTGGAGTGCAAGTATAAGTTAAACTTGCGCTATAGGTACTTAAAATATTCCTTGCTGCTGAGGCACAGGTTGGTGCAGTTACCACTACTGTTGGTACTGCTGGTGTTGACAATATCGCTCCGCCATCAAAGATAAAACTAGCTGTAGTAGCCGAACATAATGAAGCATTGGTAGCTGTAATAGTGTAAGACGTTCCGTTGGTTCCGCCTGTGATTACTCCACCTGCGTCAACTGATAATCCTGTTGGTGTTGATGTATAAGTTAAACTTGCGCTATAGGTACTTAAAATATTGGTAGCAGCTGAAGCACAGGTTGGTGCAGTTACAACTACTGTTGGTGCTGCTGGTGTTGGCAATATCGCTCCGCCATCAAAGATAAAACTAGCCGTAGTAGCCGAACATAATGAAGCATTGGTAGCAGTAATAGTGTACGATGTTCCGTTGGTTCCTCCTGTGATAACTCCACCTGCGTCAACTGATAATCCTGCTGGTGTTGAAGTGTAAGTTAAACTTGCGCTATAAGTACTTAAAATATTAGTAGCAGCTGAAGCACATGTTGGTGCGGTTACGGCTACTGTTGGTATTGTTGGTAATGGATTTATGCTTACTGTTGCTGCAGCTGCTACGGCTTGGTTACAAGTTCCATTGCTTACATTAGTTAAGTTCAAAGTTGTACTTGTGGTTACCCCTGTAATTGTTACTGTTGCGGTTCCACCACCTCCTATGGTAGCTGTCCCGGAAGATGCACCAGTATATGTAACTGTATTTCCTGCTGTACCAGTAATAGTGAATACCGCATTGCTTCCAGAACAAACAGGACTGTTAGAAGATAAAGTAGCGGCCAAAGCTGCCGGAGTTCCGACAATTGCTGTAGCTGTGGTAGTACACCCTTTTGCATCTGTTACTGTAACATTATACGTACCAGCTGCTATGCTTGATAGATCTTGGGATGTAGCTGTAAATGAGTTCGGTCCTGTCCACTCGTATGAATAAGGTCCATTTCCTCCTGATACAATCAGATTTACTGCACCATCCGCTCCTTCAAGGCAACTTACATCGTTTTTAGTTGATGAGGCCGATAGTGCCGCTAATGGTTGGGTAACAGTAGCAGAATAAAAACCTGTACAACCATTATTATCTGTTACTGTCAAATTATAAGTGCCAGGTGCTAAAGAATTTATACTTGCAGTTGTTGCCGTGAAGGATGATGGTCCTGTCCAAGCGTAGGTGTATGTCCTGGTGCCTGTAATAACCATTACTGTAGCTATTGCACCCGTATTTTGTCCGAAGCAATTCACGTTGGAAACTGTGCCAGTTATCGGTGGAACACCTGAACTATTTACAACGAAACTAGCTGTGGCGGTACAGCCAGACGCATCTGTTGCTGTTACGCTATAATTGCCAGCGGGAAGAGCTGTTCTATTTTTGGTAGTAACGCCATCTGACCATAAAAAGCTAGTTGCATTTGAAGTAATTGTGATCGTTCCATTAGAACTACCACAGGTAGTATTTACAACTACGCCACTTAAAGTCGGTGCTTGAATTGTTACAGTTACTGATGTCGTAGGATCCGATTCACCCAATGATGTTATTGCAATTCTACGGTATTGCGTGGTGACAGTTAACCCTGCAGGAGCATCGTAAGTTGCTGTGTTGGCTCCCGCTATGGTGTTCCAAGTAGTGAAAGGACTTACTGAACTTTCCCATCTGTAACTTGTTACGGTGGAAGCTCCGACTCCAGGCGAAACACTGGTAAAGATCGCTGGATTACCACCACTACAAATAGATTGACTTGCATCAATAGAACCAGGAAGCACAGCTACCTTTACATAAGCCGTAGCTAGATCACAAACCGTTGGAAATAATAGTGTTGAACACAACTGATACTGTATAGCATAAACACCATTTGGTGTCCCAGAAGCCACAGTAATCATTCCAAGAGAATCTATCGTCAATGGTCCTTGTGTGCTTGGTATCACATTAGTATTACTATTGGTAACTAATATATTGTCTAGAAGATCATTTGCTTTTACCGAAGTGGATAGCGTTGTTCCCGCAACAACCGTAGCAAAAGGTAAAATAGCTGTACCATCGTCTATTGCATCAATAGGAACACAGTTTACAACAAAATCGGTAGATGCAACAGTTAAGCCGCAAGTTCTTGTACCAGATACTGAATAATTTCCTGTACCAGTAGGTCTATAGGTCTGGCTTGTTGCTCCAGGTATTAATACCCCATTGTAATACCATTGGTAAGGCGAGAATCCGGGTTCTGCAGTTAATAAAGTGATACAACCTGCTCCATTTATTGTTGAATCTACAGGAGTTAGCGTATCATTAAAAGAGGACAAGTAAGCCGACATAGAATAACCACCGCCCTGCTGCACCATACTCACACTCATTCGAACTGTTGAAGTAAACACAAGATTGGTTGGATCTCCTAATTGAGTATTGGTAAAATCAATTAAATAGTAACCAGACGTACCTAATTGTCTTCTAACACCTCCTAAAGTTTCTAAATTTGCACCATTTATGTTAACAATAGCTGTTGGACTATTAATTAATACATATCCAAAATAAGGTAAAACTGTTGTATTATCAAAAGCTAAAAATCTTTTAGTCTCTACTTTAAACGAACCTGCACAAGCACTAATAGGAGGCAAAGCCGACATATCTACCTCGCAAGATTGTGCTGTACCCGAATACACCACAATATTTTTATTAGCTGATAACGAAGTTGCTGTATAAGCGGTAGAAGCGTCTCCGTGGAAAATATTTTGATAACTGCCTGCTGTTGCTAATGTATAAGTTGTAGTTCCAGTAGCCGTTCCTGCAACATTATAAGTTGTGGCTGTAACAGTGGTATTGTTTTCTGTGGCAATAAAAAGGGTTTGCTCGGGAAGATTAGTACCAGTACCTGCAGTACCACTACCTCTAACTACGAAATAATTTTTACCTAAAACTCGTAGCGGTGGTATTTGATCAAAAACACCATCACCACAACCGCCAGGAGCGTCTTGCCAAGATCCAGAATTCATAACCACGGGTTTTGTGGACGTGATCAAGTCGCCTATTGGTGTTTGAAAAAGATAGGATTGTCCCGCTTGTAAAGTAACCAAAGCCGTTCCATTTTTCGAAACCACTGTATTATTGTTAATTGCCATAACTGAATAAACAGGAGCTGCGGTTGCGCCTGTGCCCTGAGCTACAAGCCCTGTGAAAACAGATCTGTAATATCCAACTCTAAAGGATGTACCAGACCCCTCATTACCATAACTTGCTAAAGCAGCATTCCCTTTCATAAAATTCGGGATACCGCTATTATAAGAGTCACTTTCTACATTTCGTATCGATACGGCTATTGGTGAGGCGCTAGTAAAAATTAAACCCCTATCGTTATAAACGGTATTGACAGCATTTGCAGCAAAAGCACTAACAGGATTTGTAGCATTAGAAGGTCTATATACAGCTGGAGTTCCAGAAGTAACACTCATAGTCGTAATTGCAGTTCCATCACTTTTGGTTACAACAACACTAATCGTTCCTGAAGTAACAGTTGAAACAATAAACTCGTTGGCACTAGAAGAATAGTTCCAGGGTGCTGGCGCTATGTAGTGTTTGGTTGCATACTGACCGAAAGTGTTTAAACTCACAAGGAAGAAAAACAACAATAAGCCCAATTTCTTCATTTTTGGAATTAAAAGAAAATTGAAGCTTTCCGAAATCAATTTTGTAATTGTACTATTCATAACTATTTATATTTAATTATAATTTTTAAACTATTTTAAGTAAATTATCGATTTACATTTTATCATTTATGTTTTTTATTTTTTTAACAAGATTCTATACTTCAGATCTCTCTTAGTTCGTTTGGTATTTAATTAAGGCTAAATTACATTAGTAGGTAAAAAAATATATTACATGATTTGCTATCATTATTCAATATTAAATAATCAATATTTCAATACTTTTATTTATAAACATTTTTTTGTTAACATGAATAACTCCAATAGGTTACAAATATAATAAAAACCTTCCTTAACTATTCACAAAGTCATTAAGTTATTCGATTAAAAACCGTTTTAATCGCTTATATACAAGTTTTTAAATCAAAAATACCGGAGAATCGACTGGAAAAACTCAAAAAAACCTATAATGTTAAAATACTTGTTAAAAAAAATAAATTAGTAGACCAATAACATTTTCTATATTCTATGTTCTTTTAAAAGAGGAGATGGTTTTTTGTTTGGAAAATAGGAAATAGAATTGTTTGCTATTCGATTAGTAAAAGGTATATTTGAATTCTTAGACAAATATAAAATGACAACCCATCTCGCACTGCTACGTGGCATCAATGTTTCTGGTCACAATATGATAAAAATGGAGGCTTTGAAAACCACTTTAGAAACCGTTGGCTTCCAAAACGTGCAAACCTATATTCAATCAGGAAATGTTTTTGTCGATACGGAGGAAGAAAATGCAGCTGACGTCGGATTCAAAATCAAGCAGGAAATTTTCAAGGCTTTTGGTCATGAAGTCCCCGTTGTGGTTATTGGCAAAGCTGATTTGGAAGCCTGTTTACATAACAATCCTTTTTTGAAAGAAAAGGATTTTGATATTAAAAAATTATACCTGGCTTTTATTTCTACAACTTTGCGAAGCGACAGCATCAATGATTAGAAAATGAGCCAAGTAAAACCAGACGAAGCCAGGATTGATGGGAGTAGAATTTACATTAAATATGCTGTTGGAGCAGGGAAAACAAGGTTTGACCAGAAATATATTGAGAAAAAATTGAATGTTACGGCAACAATTAGAAATTGGAATACGGTGACGCAACTGCTTCAACGGTATCAGTAAAATTTATCAAATGAATTAAATTTTCTTTTTGATTCTTATTGTTTTTCGCAACGAAATTCATAAAATGAGTACTTAAAATTTAACTTTACAAACATAGGAGATTACTAATTTTTGAAGAGTTTACTAAACATAGGATTTAGTCAATTCGGCACAAATAAGATTTACAATTTTCATAAATGAATTTTTGATGGTCATATTTTTTTAAGAATTTTTGATTATTAAACCCCATTAAACATAGTCATTTTAAATAAAAAAGAGAGCTAATTATTAGCTCTCTTAGTTTATCATATTAAATACATAGTCTTAAAAATGATTTAGTCTATACGAAATGTTTTATTTATCTAAATATAATTTTAGAAGTTCCATAATCAGTTTCCTTACTATAAACTTTTAGAATATAAGTTCCGGATGTTACATTAAAGTTAAAATCTAATTCATTTCTACCGATTTTTAAATCGGTAGAAGACTTATAAATAGTTCTACCTAATAAATCACTTAATGTTATATCAGCATTGGTATCACTATTACTAAATAACATCAAATTTATTAAGCCTTTAGATGGATTTGGATAAGCTAAAAATGAATTATCAAACTTCAATTTCTTGTTAATAACTATCCCATCATTACCTGCAACTTTCACAAATTTAACATTGCTAATAAACATATCAAGTTCCTTTGTTTTTGCTTCTACAGGTAAGAAGGTGAATGTTAAAGTCGTTAGATCATTTGCAATCATGCTTTCTTTAGAATTTGCAGAAATAAATGCTTCAAATGGTATGTAGTAAGTTTGTTCTTTAGCTGTTAAATCTACCATTATTCTGTACTGTGATTTCCAATCTTCAATAGATGATTTAATCAAACCTAACTCAGTCAGTCCGCTACCTTTGGCTGTAAAGGCTAAATATTTATACTCAGAATAATCAGCAGACAGAGTACCTGGTAACAACGATTTATAAACCGTTAAGTAATCATACTCACTTGTTGCTTTGATTTCCACATTTCTATTAATGGAATATTCTTCATCACTGTACTTTCTGTCAAAGTTATTCCAAACGAAGTAGTTATTTATTTGGGTGTATTTCTTATCATAATCTAAGCCCCAGTTTCCATCAGCGTGATAAAATGCATCTTCTACTTGACTGTTTACTTTTATTAATCCATCATACTCATAACCATCTGCAATATCAACTCTTAGTTCTTGTTTGATCTCAGTACTTAGGGTATTATCTCTATATTTAATGTTGTTTGCAGTTTCAGAATACAGCTCAATCATAGAGATTTCTGCGGTGTTTAAAACTGTTGTACTTCTAAGTTTTACAATTAATTCGCCTTTTTCTCTGTAAATTTTAGAAGCGTAAGTTTCTGGAATTTTCTGTTTTTCTATTTGATTTACAGGTATATACGATTTTAAGTTGTTTAAAATATCGGACACTAACTTTTGCGTATCTGCTGGTCTAGTCGACCAAACTTGGAAGTTATAGACATCATTAAACTTAGAGTAAGCGTTTACGTACCAATTAGTTTGAATCGAATAGTTAGTATCACTCTTGTTTTTTGCTACTGCGAAAGAAATAGCATATTCAACAACTCCATTACGTTGTTTAATACCCTGCATTAGGAAATTATAACCTTGCAATTGTATGTTTTGAATGTTTAATATTTCTGCTCCACGCAATCTATCACAAGACGCTTTAGTGTGATTGTAAATCTTATCAGTCGTTTTAATACCCAATACCACCGCTTTAGTTTTACCATCTAATGAAAAATCTACAGACAATACTTGATCAGCAGTGGTATAGTCTAAAATATCTGTAGGGGAGGTTTCATTTGCTATATTTCCCGCAACAAGTTCTTTCGGGAACATGTCAATCATTGTTTGTTCTTTTCCTTTATAATTTTGCGCCGCTTTAATTATAGATTTGTTGTACAAATTTTTAGTAGATTTTACAAACTCTGTCGGCACACTATTCTTTTTTCTACCAACATAAATTTTGGAAATAGCATCACCTAAGGATTCAGATTCAACACCGCCAGCATTTCCACTGGTTGTCTGATCAGAAGGTTTTATGAAAGCAAAATCTTGATTAAAAATGTTTTGACCAGAAACTATAGTAATTGTAGATTTTTTGTGAGTACTAAGTCCATCTGCATCAAAAGTAGGCACTAGTTGGGCAGAATTATAACCAGCAGGAATACCCGAAGTTACTGTAGAAACTTCTATTAAAGTTGTATAGATACCATCAGGTAAATTGAGGAAAACGTAGTTGCCAGTTGCATTTGTAGTGGTGATGATGTCATCAGCAGCATTATCTGGGGTGCCTGGATCTAATCTAATTGTAGCACCCACTAATCCATTTTCTCCAACATCATTTATTCCATCTCCATTAGTGTCATACCAGACACTACCTTCTATAGATCCTGTACAAATAGTTATAAATGCACTTCCTGTCATTGCTGCGGTACAAGTTGTGGTAGTATTTGTAGCGATTACTGTATAAGTGCCTGTTACTGTTTTTAATCCAAAACTAATTGCACTTCCTGTTCCAGCAACTGGGGTTCCATCATTGACACCATTTAATTGTAATTGATAATTGATTCCTGTTGTTGAATTATCTAATCCTACAGCAACGCCTGCTCCTCCGGGACAATAAACTCCTCCACCTGTAAGCGAAGCTGATGGTAATGTATTTATGGTAACTGTTGTTGTAGACGCTAACGCTTGGTTACACGTTCCATTGCTAACATCAGTTAGATTCAATGTGGTGTTTGAGGTAACTCCAGCAACTGTTACATCTACTGTTCCTCCAGCTCCTATTGTAGCTGTTCCTAAGGAATCTCCAGTATAGGTAACTATATTTCCTGGTGTTCCGGTAATAGTAAATACCGCATTACCTCCAGAACAAATAGGACCATTGGATGATAGAGTAGCCACTAAGGCTGTAGCATTTGTTCCTACAATTACAGATGCAATGGTAGTACAACCATTTATATCGGTTATGGTAACATTATAGGTTCCCGTTATTAAGCTTGAAAGGTCTTGGGATGCAGAGGTAAAAGAATTTGGTCCTGTCCAAGCATAGGTATAGGGTGCAGTCCCTCCTGATGCAATAAGATTTATTGCCCCATCCGATCCTCCGAAGCAACTAACATCGTTTTTTGTTGTTGAAGCCAAAAGCGCTGAGGCAGGTTGTGTAATGGTTGTGGAATAATAACCTTTACAACCATTTGCTGCGGTTACAGTCAAATTGTAAACACCAGCGACTAAAAAGCTAATATTTAACGTTGTTGCAGTAAAAGATGCCGGTCCAGTCCAAGCATAAGTGTAGGGAGTTGTTGCTCCTGTGACAATTACAGATGCTATAGTTCCAGTATTATGACCTAAGCAATTTACATTAGAAGGCGTGGCTGTTATAGTGGGAATAGGTGTGTCATTAATCGAAAAAATAGCGGTAGATTTACAACCAGAAGCATCTGTAACGGTTATACTATAAGAACCAGAAGCTAAGCCCGTTCTATCTTTGGTTGTAACTCCATCAGACCATAAGTAAGACGTTCCAGATGTGGTAATCTCAATAGCACCGTTCTGATTGCCGCAAGAGGCTGTAGTTACCACTCCAGATATAGTAGGAAATGTGATGGTTACCGTCACAGGTGTAGTTGGATCCGATTCACCCAATGAAGTTATTGTAATTCTACGGTATTGCTTGGTAACAGTTAAGCCTGCCGGAGCGTCATAAGTCTCTGCTGTAGCTCCTGCTATTGTGATCCAAGTAGTGAAAGGACTTACTGCACTTTCCCACCTGTAACTTATGGTGCCTTCTCCAACTCCAGTCGAAGTGCTGGTAAAAGCCGCTGGGTTATCTCCACTACATATTGATTGATCTCCCGCTATGGCTCCTGGCAGTACTGTCACATTTACATAAGCGGTAGCAAGATCACAAACCGCTGGAAAAAATAGTGTTGAACACAATTGATACTGTATAGGATAAATTCCGTTTGGTGTTCCAGCAGACACTGTAATAATTCCAAGAGAATCTATTGTTAATGGTCCTTGTGTGCTTGGCGTTACAGTGGTGTTAGTGTTGGTAACTAATACATTTCCTAAAGTATCATTCGCTTTTACCGAGGTGGACAATGTAGTTCCCGAAATGACCGTGGCAAAAGGTGAAATGGCTGTACCATCGTCTATTGCATTTATAGGCACACAATTTACAACAAACTCTGCTGATGGTGCCGTAAGTCCACAAGTTCTTGTGCCAGATACTGAGTAATTACCGAATCCAGTAGGTTGATAGGTCTGACTTGTTGCTCCAGGTATTATTACTCCGTTGTAATACCATTGGTAAGGTGAGACTCCAGGTTCAGCAGTTAATAAGGTAACACAACCTGATCCATCCATTTCAGCTTCAATAGGGGTTAGAGTATCATTAAAAGAAGATAAGTAAGCCGCCATAGAATAACCAGCGCCCTGCTGTACCATACTCACACTCATTCGAACTGTTGAAGAAAATACAAGATTGGTTGGATTCCCTAATTGCGTATTGGTAAAATCAATTAAATAATTACCCGATGTACCTAATTGTCTTCTAACACCTCCTAAAGTTTCTAAATTTGTACCATTGATGGTAACAATAGCTGTTGGGTCAGTTATCAACACATACCCAAAATAAGGTAAAACTGTCGTATTATTATAAGCTAAAAATCTTTTAGTCTCGACCCTAAAGGAACCTGAACAAGCACTAATAGGAGGCAAACACGACATATCTACCTCACACGACTGAGCCGTACCAGAATACACTATTATATTTTTATTCGCAGAAAGTGTTGTTGCTGTATAGGCAGTAGCAGCATCTCCGTGGAAAATATTTTGATAACTGCCTGCTGTTGTTAATGTGTAAGTTGTTGTTCCGGTTACTGCCCCTGCAACATTATAAGTAGTGGCTGTAACTGTGGTATTGTCCTCAGTTGCAATAAAAAGTGTCTGCTCTGGACGATTAGTACCAGTTCCAGCAGTACCACTACCTCTAACTACTAAATAATTTTTACCTAAAACTCGATTGGGTGGTATTTGATCAAAAACACCATCTCCACATCCGCCAGGAGCATCTCGCCAAGATCCAGCATTCATAACAACTGGTTTTGTGGCTGTAATCAAGTTGCCTATTGGTGTTTGAAAAAGATAGGACTGTCCTGCTTGTAAAGTAACCAAAGCTGTTCCATTTTTGGAAACCACTGTGTTATTGTTTATTGCCATAACCGAATAAACCGGTTGAGCGAGAGCACCAGCACCAATAGCCGAAAGGCCTGAAAAATTAGCTCGATAATATCCAACTCTAAACGATGTGCCAGACCCCTCGTTTCCATAACTTGCTAAAGCAGCATTACCTTTTATGTTAACTGGGTTTCCTCCTCCAAAAGTATCACTTTCAATATTTCGTATTGATACTGCAATTGGCGATGCACTTGTAAAAATTAATCCCCTATCGTTATATATAGTATTAACTGCATTTGCTGGAAGTGAATTAACAACACCAGTAGGTCTGTAGACCGCTGGGGTACCAGAAGTGACGCTCATGGTAGTAACTGCGGTTCCATTACTCTTAGTTACTGTAACACTAATCGTTCCTGGAGTAACCGTTGAAACAATAAACTCATTCGCTGCGGACGAATAATCCCAGGGTGCTGGCGCTATGTTGTGTTTCGTTGCGTACTGACCGAAAGTATTTAAACTAACTAGAAATAAAAATAACAATAAGCCCAACTTCTTCATTTTTGGGTTTAAAAGCAAATTGAAACTTTCCGACATAAATTTTGTAATTTTACTATTCATAGCTACTATTAGTTATGGGTTATTAAAAAAATTTAATTTTATATTTTTAATTCTTTGTATTACTATTTCAGTACTGTATGCCTCTATTCATTAATTTACAAATAAATAAAGAGCACTTAAATTGAAAAATTAGTTTAGACAAGAACAAATGACTATTCTATATGCTTTCCTTTCAATAATATTTATTTCAACTATTTTGATTCATATTTACAATACAGTCTAGTTAAATTATAGTCTAATAAAAAAACTACTTTAACATTTTACAAATATAGTAACAACCACGATTACAATCACTAAAAGCGTTAATTTTTTGATTAAAAACTATTTTTACCGATGAAGTACACGTTTTTAATTCAAAAACACAGGAGAATCGACTAGAAAAACTTAAAAAAACTATAATTTTAGAATAACTTGTTAAAAATCAAATTAAATTAGCCCTTTGGGTCTTATTATTAAAAACGATAGTTCAAGTGTTTTTGTGCAGTAGAACGGAAAAAAATCGCTTCGATAACCGTTTTTAATGATATTTTTCTTGTTCTGTCATCCTTAGCTTGTCGAAGGACGATTTTCTATCGAAAATTACTCGAACTGACGGAAAATTATCATCAAAAACTAATCACATCAAAAGGTTTATTTTAACGCATTAGTACTAAAATTGTATGAAGAAAAATAGATTGAATTTTGATCTACCACAATTGTCCCACCTCGTTTTTGAGAAATGCCAATGCGACGCTACTTGGAGATGGTTTTGTCAATAAATCGTTTAGAATAAATTCTCGCAATTGATGTGCATCGTTGATTTTTTCGTTTTTTGCAGCCAAAAGAATCATTTGAATTGTAGTATTTTTGGAAGTGGTAATGGCCGACCAACATTCCTCTGAAACATAGATTTGTTGTGCTAAATTGTGTTCGTATTCTTGTTCGATTTGAGCTATGACAAAGTTTTGATAATCGATTTTATTTTCTGAAATAGGAGCAATTCGAACCAATAATTGACTTGGGTTGATGCGTTCTAAAAAAAGCGTCATACGCTCATAAGCTTGTAAACGCAGGGATAAAGTGTCTGGTTTTGTGTTTTTTTTAATTAAATAGTTTCTTTTGGCATTTTCATTTTTGGTGTAAAGTTCGAAAAAACTATACGCCACAAATGCCATTATAATTGTGGGTAAAGTATAACTAATCAATTCTAATATTCTTGTTGAATCCATTGTAAATTTGAGATTGTTTTTAAAAATTTTATCCAAAAACAAATAAACGAATAAACCAATAAACTTATAGTACATTTGCTGAAATTTTACAAAAATGGAATCTTACATTCTAATTTTGCTCTGTCTGGCTGCTTTTATTGCTGGATTTATTGATGCCATTGTTGGTGGAGGAGGATTAATTCAAACTCCGGTTGGATTGATTTTACTCCCCAACCTTCCCGTTTCCACGGTCATTGGAAGCCTGAAAATTCCTGCTTTTAGTGGCACTTCCTTTGCGGCTTATCAATACTTGAAAAAGGTGGATATGAACTGGAAACTATTAATCATAATGATGATTTTGGCATTTCCATCGGCTTTTTTAGGTTCGACTTTGTTGACCTATGTGAGCAATGATTTTATGAAGCCTTTATTGCTGGTGGTACTTTCGCTTTTAGTAGTTTATACGTATGCCCAGAAAAATTTTGGACAACATATTGTTAAAACACATTCGGCCAAAACTCAGGTTTTGTATGCTGTTTTCATCAGTTTCGTAGTTGGTTTTTATGATGGTTTTATTGGGCCAGGAACTGGAAGTTTTCTGGTTTTGGCCTTCATTGCCTTGATGGGATTCGATTTTTTGCACGCTTCTGCCAATGCTAAAATGGTCAATCTAGCGACTAATTTTGGTTCGATTTGTTTGTTTATGCTCAAGGGTAAAATTATCTGGACCATTGCAATTCCTATGGCGTGTTGCAATGCTTTTGGTGGCTGGTTGGGGGCTAAATTAGCTATCAACAAAGGGAATAAATTTATCCGAATCTTCTTTTTGGTGGTCGTTATTGGTACTTTAACCCGATTTGCTTACGATGTTTTTTATAAATAATTTTCAGAACACCAAAAAAATCACATCATTTAAAGATTCGCTTCACTATAATTTGGCAATTTTTACCTTGAAAAAGGTCCTTTTTGTATTTTAGATTGAAATTAAAATTTAATAAATAAAAAAAAAATATTTTATATCTATTTTTTTGTATTTTGGTTGGCGATTATTATACATTTATTAATCTTATCCTAATGACTTTAAATAAAATTTTTCTGGTTGAATATAGCATTAATTTTAAATGCATAAAAAATATTTATTTTTATCTTTAGGAAGAAAAAAATTAAAAGAATTAACTGCTGAAAACCCTAGATAACTTCTGTGAAAATAGCATCTGCACTGTATAAAAATAATATGTTCTGCAAAGAAAAGAACGATGAGGATTTGAAATTTGAAGAAGTTCAATTGGTCATTGGATTTGGTTCAAGCTCATTGGTTTCTCAAGAAATGTCGTTTCTCGATATAAAAAATAGATTCCCAAATGGTGTAATTGCGATGTGTTCTTCGGCTGGTGAAATCTATGAAAACGAAGTTCTAGACGATACTATTTCACTCGTTGCGATACAATTTCAAACTGCTACCCTAAAAACTTCGGAAATAAATATTCAAGATTTCGATTCAAGCTACGAAGCCGGAAAAACCTTGATAATGAATTTGCCTAAAGAAAATTTAAAATTTGTTTTCGTCCTCTCTGATGGTAATAAAGTAAACGGAAGTGAATTGGTAAAAGGGATGAACCTCTCAAAAAATAAAAATGTTCTTATCACTGGTGGTTTATCTGGAGATGGAACTAATTTCGAAAAAACTTTTGTGGGTTTGAATAAACTGCCCCAAACAGGAAAAATAATCGCTGTAGGTTTTTATGGAGATAATTTGGTGTTATCCCACGGATCATCTGGTGGATGGGAATATTTTGGTTTAGAAAGAACTGCTACTAAATCCGTAGGAAACGTATTATATGAAATAGATGATAAAAATGCACTTTCTCTCTATAAATCGTACTTAGGAAAATTTGCCGATGAGCTACCAGGATCCGCACTTTTATTTCCTTTATCGGTCACATTTGATGATCATGAGGAAGCTATTGTTCGAACTATACTTTCTATAGATAATGAAAATCAATCGATAACTTTTGCCGGTGATATTCCTAAGGGAAGCAAAATCAAGTTCATGAAAGCTAATTTTGACCGGCTGATTGATGCCGCAAGTGATGCTGCAAATTCCTGTTTAGAAATGAATAAAAACAAACCAAAACTTGCCCTATTAATCAGCTGTATAGGAAGAAAACTCATTATGCCCAACAGAATCGATGAAGAAATTGAAGCCATTTCAGAAATATTTGGAAACGGTACCCTACTATCGGGTTTTTATTCTTATGGAGAAATATCTCCGCTTTATCCAATGGCAAATTACGAGCTCCAAAACCAAACAATGACTATCACGGGTATAAATGAAATAATGTACATATGAATTATCACAAGCTTTTACAAAAACAAATTAAAAAGTATTTAACGGTCGAATGCATAGAAAATCCATTGTTTAATACATTTATTCAGTCGGTAAATGAATCCTATTTAGCTTTTGAAAGAGATAAAGGGATAATGGATAACTCCTTTAAAGAAAGCGAAAAAGAATACAACGAAATTAATAATCAATTAAAAAAGGAAATTCAGCTAAAACAATTAGCAGCTAATAATTTATATAATAGCATTAACAAGGAGGATTTAGATTACGATATAATTTATGACCATAATGACGATTTGTTGTTTGTTTCAGAATATTTACAGGCACAAATTAACAAAAGAAAGCAAACTGAGGAACATCTTTATCAAAACAATGAATTACTAATAACTCTACTCTCCAATTTCCAATCGGGAATAATGGCGGAAGACGAAAACCGCAAAATTATTTTTGCCAATCAAATTTATTGTGATATGCGAAATATCAAATTGGCACCTGAGGAATTGGTAGGAACAGATTGTTCCAAATTAATTCATGAGGCAAAATTATTATTTAATATTCCCAAACATTTTATTGAGACAACGAATAAAATTTTGCGGCAAAAAAAACTCGTTCTTGGCGAATTGCTAGAAACCGCTGACAATCAATATATAGAACGAGATTATATCCCCATTTTTATTAACAACCAATACAAAGGACATCTCTGGAAATACACCGATGTCACCACAAAAATAAAAACTTTAGAATTATTAAAGCAAAGTGATGAGCACAACCGCTTGATAATGAATTCCTCATTAAATTCTATTTTTACTGTTAATACAAATACTAGGCAAATCACTTTTTGGAATAGTCAGGCTGAGCATCTTTTTGGATGGAGTAAAAAAGAGGCATTAGGAAAAAACATGATCGATTTGATTATTCCTTCGATCTACAAAGACAAATGGAATAAGGCAATTGACAATTTTTTGAAAAACGGTGAAGATTCTTATTTTAACAAACAATTAGAATTTGTTTTGGTTAACAAAGCCGGAAAAAAATTTTTTGGTGAAGCTTCTATAATTCCAATTATTCAAAATGGGGAAACCTTTTTCTGTGCTTTTGTTCAGGATATTTCAAAAAGAAAAGAAGCCGAAAAGAATCTTTTACAAACGGTCGAATTATTAAAAACCCTTCTGGCAAACCTACAATCTGGTGTATTAGTAGAGGATGAAAACAGAAAAATATTATTTACCAATCAGCTCTTTTGTGATGTGTTTTCAATTCCCGTTTCTCCAGAAAAAATGATTGGTATGGACTGCACCAATTCGGCAGAACAATCAAAAGATTTGTTTAAAGAAATGGAATCTTTTGGCCCAAGAATCAATACCATTCTAGAAGAAAAAATAGCCGTAACTGACGAGCTTCTTGAAACGGTTGACAATAGATTTTTAGCAAGAGATTATATACCCATTTTTATACATAATGAATACAAAGGTCATCTTTGGAAATATACCGATGTTACTCAAAAAATACAAAATCGAAAACTTCTTGAAGAAAGCGAACAGCGCAATAGTTTAATAATGAATTCGTCTCTCAATGCCATTATTAATGTGGATGATGAAGGGGTCATAACTTTTTGGAATCGTCAGGCGACAATAGTTTTTGGATGGGAATCTGATGAAATTATTGGAAAACTTTTAGTTGAAACAATTCTACCCAATCAAAACAAAAGTATTTACGATTCTAAAATTAAAAATAGAATTAGAACGATAGAGGATACATTGTTTAAAAAAAATATAGAATTAATTGGCTTTAAACAAAATGGGGAGGAAATCACTATTGATTGCTCTATTATCCCTATAAATCAAAATGAAAGAACCTTTTTTTGTTTATTTATTCAAGATATTACCGAGAAAAAAGAAGCAGAAAATATTCGAAGAATTCAAGAAGAAAAGTACCAAAACGTTATTGCTCACATGAACCTCGGATTGCTTGAAGTGGATAATAATGAGATTATTCAATATGCAAACCAAAGTTTTGCAGCTATGTCTGGTTATGAAATAGACGAACTTATTGGTAAAAATTCCTCAGAAATTTTTGTTTTTGGAGAAGATTTTAAAATGATTAAAACCAAAAAAGAACTTAGAAAAAAAGGAACTTCTGACATCTATCAACTTCCTACTAAAAATAAAAAGGGTGAACAAAAATGGTGGGCAATAAGTGGCGCTCACAACTATGATAACAGAGGAAATGTAATAGGTTCTATTGGGATTCATTTGGATATAACCGAACAAAAACAATTAGAAATTGATCTTGAAAAAGAAAAGACAAAAGCATTAGAATCTTCTAAAGCAAAAGAAGTTTTCTTGGCCAATATGAGTCACGAAATAAGAACACCACTTAATGCAATTATCGGATTTTTAAGGGAATTAGACAAACACGAACTTTCAGAACTTCAAAAGTCGTACATTCAAAACAGCTCTATTGCTTCTAAACACTTATTATCTATCATCAATAATATTTTAGATATTTCAAAAATAGAAGCTGGAGAAATGTCACTTGAATCAGAAGATTTTGTCTTTGAAAAATCAATTTCAAATGTCGCAACTGTATTGCAACCCACGTTGGATCAAAAAGGACTTGCCATTAACATTGCAATTTCAAAAAAAATAGAAAAGGTTTTAATTGGTGACGCTTTGAGATTGCAACAAATTTTATTTAATCTTATCGGGAATGCTATAAAATTCACCAATAATGGCAGTATTTCTATAGATTGTGAAGCTGTAGAAAATACCTCAATTTCACAAGAATTACGAATTTCTATATCAGATACTGGAATTGGAATGGAAAGTAGTTTTATCAAAAATATTTTTAATAAATTTTCTCAGGAAGACAAGGCAATCACCAGGAAATATGGAGGAACCGGTCTAGGGTTATCTATCACTAACGAGCTAGTCAAACTAATGGGAGGACGAATTGAAATTGAAAGTGAAAAAAATGTAGGAACTACTTTTAATATTTATCTAAATTTTCCAAAAGCAAGCAATCAGTTCATTGAAGATATGAATTCTGATCATTCAGTTTCGCGAATAGATAATATATCAATTCTTCTAGTTGAAGATAATTTTTTAAATCGAATGGTCGCTCAAAACTCGCTACAATATTACAATTGTAAAGTTACCGAAGCTGAAAATGGGTTGATAGCTATAGAAATATTGAAAAATAATACATTCGATATTATTCTTATGGATATACAAATGCCAGAAATGGGAGGTATAGAAGCAACAGAAATCATAAGAAATAAACTCAAACTTACTACTCCTATTATTGCGCTTACGGCAAATGCCTTTAAAACCGAAATTGATAAATGCAGAAAAGCTGGGATGGATGATTATGTTCCCAAACCCTTTGATGAAGAAATATTAATAGAAACAATTGCAAAACATACTACAAATAAAAAAAACAACTATTCCTAATACAGTTATGTCAGAAATCCCACCTACAGATCGACTCTTTAATTTAACTTCTTTAAAAAATTTAAGCAGAGGAAATATTGAATTTATGGAGAAAATGGTATCAATTTTTATAGAACTAAGTACAGATACAATCGAAAAGGCTTCAACAGCAATTAGTCAAAATAATTTTATAGAAGTAAGTCGTTTAATTCATAAATTAAAACCAAGTGTAGAAACTCTAGGAATTACATCCATAATCCCTAAATTAAAACTCCTTGAAGAAATTGCTATAGAAACAGAAGATAAAGAACAAATTACAGCTCTTTTTGGTGTAATAAAAGAAGTTTTAGAAAAAGCGGTTATTCAACTTAAAGAAAATAAAATTGAGAATTAAAAACTATTGATTTTATTCAAGTTTGGATTTTCTTCTAAATTGTGGAAAATTTCAAAATTAAAGTTATTTAAACAACTGTTATTCAGTAGTTTTTTTGTTGAATAAGGAATAATTATATTGAATTTTCTATAAAATAGTATTACTAATTGTAGTTTTATGAAAGAATGAAATTCTATTTTTTTATAATTTTATCCAAAACTGCTTTCTCAGAATAATTAATCACGTTAAGGATGATTTCTTGGTTTTTGACAGTTTTACCTTCAATTACATACAGTTTTCCATTTCCTACAGAAACATTGCTTTTATCAAAATCAATGTCTCCATATTTCAAGCAATTTTTTATATCAATGGTATCGATCCATTTTTCGGTTAATACATTAGAAGCCTGATTTGAATAATGAAATGGTTTGTTTCTTAAATCATTCAAAACTCTGGCATTTGGAAAATAATTACAACGAGTGTCTTTACCGCTGAATATGGCTGCAACCACAAATAATCCCATTATTAGTCCTACTAAATAGTAGGCAAAACGATGTACAAACTTCATATTTTAATTTTTGGCAAATATAATGGAAAGTTTTTTTAAAAAACGATTAAATTTATATCACTATTGGGTAAATCAAACCAGTCTCCAATCGCTTTGTTGGTAAGGATTCCATGATACAAATAGACTCCGTTTTTTAATCCGTTATTGCATCGGATGGCACTTTCTATTCCGCCATCTTCAGCAATTTGTAATAAATAAGGAGTGATAATATTGCTAATCGAAAGCGAAGCTGTTTTAGAATAACGAGATGGAATGTTGGGCACGCAATAATGCAAAACATTACTCTTTATAAAGGTAGGTTTTTCGTGTGAAGTCACTTCCGAAGTTTCAAAACACCCTCCTGTATCAATGCTTACATCGACAATTACAGCTCCTCTTTTCATATGTTCGACCATAGATTCGGTAACAATTACGGGACAACGATCTTTACCACGCATAGCTCCAATTGCAACATCGCATCTTCTTAAGGCTTTCAATAAAGATTTGGGTTGAATGGTAGATGTAAAAATTCGTTGGTTCAAATTGTTTTGCAAACGGCGTAATTTTCGAATCGAATTGTCAAAAACTTTCACGTTTGCTCCAAGTCCTATAGCGGTTTTGGCTGCAAATTCGCCCACCGTTCCTGCGCCAAGAATAACTACATCAGTAGGCGGAACCCCAGTAATATTACCAAATAACAACCCTTTTCCGAATTCATTGGTAATCATCAACTCGGCAGCAATCAAGACCGAAGCGGTTCCAGCAATTTCGCTCAAAGATTTAACTGCAGGATAGGAGCCATCCTCATCTTTGATATATTCCAATGCTAGAGCAGTTATTTTTTTCTTTGATAATGCTTCAAAATAAGTTTTATTTCTGGTTTTTATTTGAATAGCTGAAATGATAATCGAATTTGGGTTGATCATTTCTATTTCGGCTAAACTAACAGGCTCAACTTTCAAAAGCATCGGACAACTAAAAACTTTCTTGGTGTCGTTCGTTATTTCGGCTCCAGCAGTGGCATATTCTTTATCGGAATAACTAGAACTTTCTCCCGCACCAGCTTCAATCATTACCCGATGCCCTTGATAGGTCAACGAATTTACGGCATCTGGCGTAAGGCAAATTCGGCGTTCCTGATAGCTTGTCTCTTTTGGAATTCCAATAAAGAGTTCGCTTTTGTGTCGCGCTATTTCAAGTTTTTCCTCTTGGGGTAATAACTGTTGCTTAGTAAATGGAGATATTAATGACATGGTTTGGAAAAAATTAGAGATAAAATTTACATAAAAAGTTTAAAAAGGGACGGTTTTGATGGATTTAAATTAACGTTAAGGAGCGTTTTCCATCCAAAAGCAATTCTATAGTAATAACCGAATGCAAATCAGGAATAAGGTTTGGGATTTTTTCTGCCCATTCTATAAAACACCAATGTCCCGAATAAAAATATTCGTCAGCGCCCATATCTAATGCTTCTGTTTCAATTTTTAATCTATAAAAATCAAAATGATAAACTATTTGATTAGTTACAGTTTGGTATTCATTAACTAAAGAAAAAGTAGGACTACTTGTTGCACCGTTTACACCAAGATTTTTTGCCAAAGCTTTGATCAAAGTGGTTTTTCCAACGCCCATTTCTCCGTGAAAAAGAATCACTTTATTCGGATTCTGTGCGATAATTTGCCGGGCAACTTCATTGATTTCGTCTAATGAAAAAGTAATTTCCATTCTATATAAGTTTGTTGTTTAGAGTTTATGGTTTAGAGTCAACAACAAACCATAAACCATAAACCGTTCTATTTCGGGTTAAAAATCAAAAACGGAATAATCATTTCTTCTAATGAAATTCCACCATGCTGATACGTATTTTTATAATAACTCACATAATGATTGTAGTTGTTCACGTAGGCCAAAAACAAATCATTTTTTGCAAAAATATAAGAACTACTCATATTTATGGTAGGCAATCCAATATTTTTCGGCTCTTTTATAGCGAAAACATCTTTTTGTTCGTAGGTCAAACTGCGACCCGTTTTGTATCGTAAATTCAAGCTAGTGTTTTTATCTCCAATCACTTTCGAAGGATTTTTTACGTTTATTGTTCCGTGATCGGTGGTCAAAATCAATTTGAAACCCAATTTTTGTGCTTGCTGAATGATTTCTAAAAGAGGTGAATTTTTGAACCAACTCAATGTCAATGAGCGATAGGCTTTATCGTCGGAAGCTAGTTCTTTGACCACATCCATTTCGGTTTTGGCATGCGATAACATATCCACAAAATTGTATACAACTGTAACCAAATCGTTGTTTTTATAGGCTTTGAAATTTTCAACTAATTTTTTTCCAGCAGTAAGATTTGTAATTTTAAAATAGTCTTGCTTGATATTGAGTCCTAATCTTTTGAGATGAGCAGTCAAAAATTCGGCTTCATACAAGTTTTTACCTCCCTCTTCAGGATCGTTTTTCCAATATTGAGGAAACTGTTTTTCCATTTCGAGTGGCGTCAATCCTGAGAAAATTGCGTTTCGTGCATATTGAGTTGCCGTTGGTAAAATAGCGTAATACGGCACTTCTTTTTCTAGTTTGTAATGATTCCCAACCACGTTTTCAAACACTTTCCATTGGTCATAACGTAAATTATCAATGACTACAAACAAAATTGGTTTGTCCTTCTTAACGATTTCAGGAACGACTAATTCACGGAACAAAGTGTGCGATTGCAAAGGTTTGTCTGCTTTTGGACTGAACCAATTTTCATAATTGCGTTCAATGAATTTTCCAAATTGAGAATTAGCTTCAGCTTTTTGCGATTCCAGTATTTCAATCATAGCTTGATCATCTATATTTTCAAGTTCTAATTCCCAAAAAATCAATTTTTTATACAATTCCACCCAGTCTTCGTATGAATTGACCATCGCCATTTCCATAGATATTTTGCGGAATTCTTTCTGATAATCCAAAGTTGTCTTTTGCGAAATCAATCTCGAGTGATCCAAATTCTTCTTCAAACTCAATAAAATTTGGTTAGGATTCACAGGTTTTATCAAATAATCGGCAATTTTAGAGCCAATAGCTTCCTCCATAATATATTCTTCCTCGCTCTTGGTAATCATGATCATCGGGATAGAAGATTTTTTTTCCTTCATTTCCGAAAGGGTTTCCAAGCCGCTCATTCCGGGCATATTTTCGTCTAAAAAGACAATATCAAAATTTTTTTCGTCGAAAATATCAATGGCGTCACGGCCATTATTGCAAGTCGTTACACTGTAATTTTTCTTTTCTAGAAATAAAATGTGTGGTTTTAGATAGTCAATTTCGTCATCGACCCATAGTATTTTTATTTTGTCCATAATTGTGTATAAAAGGTATTCAAAAGTAATAAATATTGATGCCAAATTACTTTTTTTATTTTTGGATTTAACCAATACTATAATAATTTAGTATTTTTTTAAGGTAATGCATATAAAGTATAATTTAGATTATATTTTTGACTTGCAACCAAACTCAAGTTCTCAAGCTGACAGTCTGAAGTTGCATCTCTTCTTAGTACTAAAGGATGAAAATACTATTGCTTACTATTATATGTTGATATTTTCTATTTTTTTTTTAATTTAAGAATCAATGAATTCATTAGAATTTCAGGCGTAATGGACAAAATTAATGGTCAAAACGTCTCAAAGCCTTATTATTGTTAGCTTTGAAGCAAATCAAAGACTATGAATAAAAAAAGTGCTTTT
>JAYVIK010000234.1:0-3167 GCA_043770265.1 Flavobacterium sp.
CCACGTGCGTGGGAAATTCCGTGGTCGGTAATAAAAAAAACAACTGTATTTTCGAGTAATCCTTCATTTTTCAAACGCTCGAAAACCACACCTACTTCATTATCAACCTCTTTTACCGAATTGAGATACTGAGCCCAATCTTTTCGAACGATGGAGTCGTTTGGGTAATGTGGAGGTAATACCACATCATTAGAATTTACCATAGTGGGAAGTGTGACTTTCCTCTTTTTCCCGCCCTGCAACTGAATCTGTGCGAAAAATGGTTGTTCTTTTTCTCTATCTTTCCAATCAAGGCCATTGTACAACTTTTTTGATTCGTACATAAAATTGTAATCTTCTTTGCCTAGTCTGCCCCATTTGGTTCCTTGCAAATACTCATTTGTAACAAAATAGCCGGCTTCTCTAAAATACTCAGGAATGGTTTTTACATTTTCGGGTAAATAAATTTTGCTTTCGCCCGTAGAACTTCGGTGGTTTTGCGCCCCAATGCTGGTTTGATACATTCCGGTTATTAAAGCAGAACGGCTTGCGGAACATACCGGAGCTGTTACATAGGCGCGATTAAAAGCCACTCCTTCTCTTGCCATTTTATCGACATTGGGAGTTTCAATAAGCGTTTCGCCATTATACCCAAAATTCGGCGACATATCCTCCGCAATTATCCAGATAATATTTGGTCTTTGATCTTGACCCTTTACACCTAAGCTCGCTAATAGCGTTACTAGTAAAATTGATTTTAAATAATTCATTTTATTACAATATTTGATTTTTGATATATTCTTTTATTTATGTGATCCAAGGTTTGAATCTTTAGCCTATTGATTATTAAAACATACCTAAGCCGTTTTAAAAACATTCTAATGTCTCCAGAAAAATCAACCCTTGATTCGTATTATTTATTATTTTATTGAAGTGCTTCCACCTCCGCATTCATACTTTTTAAGTCCACCTTTTTGTTTTCAGGATATTTGTAATACCATTTGAAAATATAAAATAGTTTATTTTGATTATCCTCACCCCAGCCCTCTCCAAAGGAGAGGGAGTAAAGATTGGATTATTTTATATATCTAAATGGTATAACAACCTCGGCAAAAAAGGAACCTTGAAATAATGTACAACTAGCAATGCTAAATATGAAATTTTCTTCATCGGATTCGAGTTTTTATTATTCTATTCTTCAATCATTTTTGTAATCAATATGGCATCTGCCTTACCTCTCCAAGGCGATTCGATATGAATATCACTTTGCCAATCGGAAATAATTTTTTTATCACCTGTGGCCAATGAATCTGGATTTAACTTAATGTATTCTCCTGTCAAGGTGTTAAACCAAGTATAGGAACGCATAAGAGCCGTTTTCTTTAGAAAATTGGGTTGAATCATATAGTTGTCTTTAGACACATAAAACAAGTACTTCTCTTTACTATCCGACAAACAATAGGCGCTTCCGTTTCGATCTGGATTTGGTTTCAAGCTCGCAAGATCGTGTTTGGTAAAAAAGTCCTTCATGTGCTTGTAATACTCAAACTTGGGCTTAATAAAACTAGTGTCTTGTTCGAATGGATTATGGATAAGAACATTCCACGAACAACCTTGCCAATAATAAGTAGAATAGGCTCCACCAAAAATAATATGATAATTTCTTCGCAAACAAACCTCTGCGTCTATAAAATCGCCTGTCCAAACTTTGTAAGGAGATTCTTCGTAGCCTCCGTGCTCGATATTGAATATCGGTTTATCAGCATACTTTTGGGCGGTAGTCAAGGTGAGATTGTAAATGGTACTGGACCAACTTTGCATCGATATAAAATCGACTAGTTCGGGATATCGCTTACAAAAACCAAAATCGTGAACCGTAATCAAGCGTTTGTATGGGTTCATCTTGCGCAATCTTTCGGTTCTTTCTTTGATGTAATTATCTTCTGCACGTCCGTAAGCAAGTGCTTCTTTTGAAATGTCAAAAACAATATTTGAGAAACCTTGATATCGTTTTACAACATAATCAAAATACAAATTATCAGCTTCGGTGTTCATTCCTGGCCAGTTGACTAATTTATTCCAAACGTAAATCATCAAATGTGAAGCAAGTCCTTTGTCTTTCATTAAACTAAGGGTGCGATCCATTTTTTTGAAAAATTCAGGATTCAAGGCAGAGAAATCAGGTTTTTCATTATTCCCTAGAAATGGAAAAATGGTTTTAGACCCTCCTAAGTCGTGTTCGGGATGGTTTTTTAATTTCTTGTCCTTTGGCCAAGAAACATCATAGGTATATAAGTTCATCACGACTTGTGTGCAGCCATTTTTAGCAATAAGATCCAGAAAATGTTCGGTTTTTGGTGCTGCTTTATCATTATCATAATCCAGAGCGTATAACCAATCACATTCATAGGCTAATAGAAAATAGGGAGTGCCATCTTCGTAAATAAAATGCTGTGGGTTTTTAGGATCTACAATAATTCCCCCATGTTGCCTTTTTTCAGCTTCAGTTGAAACCATGAAAGAACCTTTCTTATTGTTAAGTTCTTGTAATGTTGAAGTAGTTTTGTAGGTCCATTTTCCAGGGGTAGACATTGAAATGCGTATCACCCATTCGCCATTGCCATTGTAAAAACCTGGAACAGAAATGACTTCATTACCAGGCCCAACAAGATTGACGTCGAATGGAATACTAAAAGGTTTTACAATGTTTTTTGCATTTACTTTGTACGGAATATCAACAACCTCCCATTTCGATACGCTAAACGAAGCCCTGTTTTTCGGGTTGATCATTCTGATATTTGCCAATATTGGTACTGAAAATAACAAAATAAAAACTATAGAATTAAAACTACGCATACTGTTTTTTTAGTTTTTTATTATTTTCAAATGCTCTTCTAAAGCTGCTGCCAGACGAGCTGCAATTTCAGGCTCTTTGTTAACAAGATTTGTAGTTTCTCCAATATCATCTTTAAGATTGTATAAAGCAGGTCCCAGCTCCGTACGAACCTTTTTAGAAACAGTATAAGATTGCTTTTTATGATATTTCCAGTCGCCAGAACGAACAGCCTCTCCATTTAAAACCATAAATACATTTTCGTGAGAAGGTTTAACCCCAAGTTTTCCTGTCCACAAATCCAAAACATCTTTTCCATCGATTACTGCATCAGTAAGTTTTGCTCCTGCGGCGG
>JAYVIK010000235.1:0-3159 GCA_043770265.1 Flavobacterium sp.
GACGCAATAGAAAAAAGTAAATATGCCGACAACACGATTATAGTGTTATACGGAGATCACGGTTGGCATTTAGGGGAGAAATTAAGGTACCGTAAAGCCACGTTATGGAAAGAAGCAACCCAATTGCCGTTTGTTATGCACGTACCAGGCATGAAGAAAAAACAGGAATGTTTTCGTAATATAAACCTAATGGACATGTATCCTACTTTGATTGATTTGTGTACCCTTCCAAAGAAAGAATTGGATGGAAAATCGTTTGCACCTCTTTTGAAAAACCCAAAGAAAGAATGGGGGCCTACTATTACGACTTCTGGTAAAGGAGAACATTCAGTGATGTCCGAGAAATGGCATTATATTGAAGGACGACATGGAACAGTAGAGCTTTATAATATCGAATCCGATCCAATGGAATGGGTTAACCTGAATACGAATACCACCCAAGAGATTTTAGCAATTAAGAAAAAGATGAAGACTTATATACCCGTAAATGATGTAGACGAAATGCCAAACGATACGAAAAAGGGTTCAGAAAAAGAAGCTGTCGACGGACGTCAAGGACCTGATATGACTTTAAAAGCTACGCGAAAATTGAGTCAACTTAAATAACTAAATTAAAGAATGAAAAACGTACTAAGTCTTTTCCTTTTTTCTTGCACTATTTTAATTACAAAAGCTCAGATTGGGGAACCACCTGTGAAGGCTCCATTCGAAAAGCTGGATAGTTATTGTGTAAATGATTGGTGGAATAATGCCAAAGCGATTAAAGAGGATCCTACAAAAATTATTGATGTAGATGTTCCTCGTGATCAGGTTATTTGTTTTGGAATTTACACGACTCAAAATAAAGTAATGAAAATGAGCGCACAGCTTTTTCCGCTGTATCCAAATGAAACTCGTGAAGTACGATTGGAACTGAAGAAGGAAGGGAAGTGGGTACAGATTGCTACTTCAAAAGTAAATGACATAGGATGGTCAACTCTTTTCAGATTAGAAAAATGGGATGAGTCTAAAGATGTTGAATATCGTTTGCGACACGGTGAAAAAGCCATTTTCGAAGGATTAATTCGCAAACAACCCAAAAATAAAAATGAAATTGTAGTAGCATCCCTAAATTGTAATTCTAACAGAGAGAGAGGTTTGCGAAAAGAATTCACGAAAAACGTTAACTTTTTCAATCCTGATTTGGTGTTTTTTGCTGGAGATCAAAGCTATGATCATCAAGAACATACCGCCGCTTGGTTGCTTTTTGGGCTACAGTTCAGGGAGTTGTTCAGAGGTCGGCCGTGTGTTACGATTCCTGATGACCACGATGTGGGTCATTATAATTTGTGGGGCGAAGGAGGTAAAATTTCAACTTCTATGGCAGGTGATGATGGAGGTTACTTCTGTCATCACGAATACGTTAAAATGGTTGAACGCTGTCAAACAGCTCACTTGCCCGATGCTTATGATCCGACTCCTATCTTGCAAGGAATTGGCGTATATTATACCAGTATGAAAATAGGCGGTATCGATTTTGCCATAATTGAAGATCGAAAATTTAAATCAGGTCCTGCAGGGAAAATTCCGCAACAAGGACCACGTCCAGACCATATTCTTAATCCCAATTATAATCCAAAAGACATTGATCTACCCGGTTTAGAATTGCTAGGAGAACGTCAGCTAAAATTCTTAAGAGATTGGGGTAAAAAGCAGGATGGAGTCAATATGAAAGCAGTGCTTTCTCAAACTGGTTTTTCTGGTTCTGCTCACAGACACGGTTCGTTTGAAAATTACTTACATGCTGATTTAGATTCAAATGGATGGCCTCAAACGGGCAGAAACGAAGCGCTAAGAGTGATCAGATCTGCCGGAGCAATACATTTGGGTGGAGATCAACACTTGGCTACGTTGGTTCAACATGGAATTGATGAATTTGGTGATGGTCCCTTTTCCTTTATAGCTCCAGCTATAGTAAATACCATATATAAAAGATGGTGGACTCCACTAGATCAAAAATCGGGTCTAAATAAAGACCCTAAAAATCCACTTCCTTTCACGGGTGATTATCGAGATGGTTTTAATAATAAAATTACCATGCTTGCCTATGCGAACATCGAAGGTCCTCAAAAATTGAGTGATGGTTTTGGTATTATACGATTCAATAAAAAAGAGAAGAGTGTTACTTTCGAAAGTTGGGATCGTTTTGCCGATGTAACTAAAAATGATGCTAAGCCTATGTTGGGTTGGCCTCGTACGATTCGTCAATCAGATTCAGGTAAGAATGTTAGTTGGAAAATAGACCCTTTACAATAGAGGGTTAAATTGAAATCAATTGCTAACAAAGATTAATTCAGTAAGGGGATAGTTTGGCGGCAATATATAAACCATTCGTTCTAAAATTAATAGGATTGTTTAATTATAATCTAATGACTTGATTTATCTTCAAAACAGGATCCGTAAAAAACAAATTCTTTAAAATGAAAATTAATTTACATTTCAATATCCTGATTGTATTTCTAATTATTTTTATTAATCCAATAGAAGCACAGCAAAATTCAAATACCGCCACAGAAAAAACTATTGATAACTACCCGCATTGGGGAACCTATAATAAAACCCCAATTTCCGATATCAGAGCGGAAAAATGGATTACTAAAGATGCGGTTAAAGCCGGCTGGGACTGGTCGTTGCCTTCATTTGTAAAACCTGCGGCAAAGTCAAATCTTATTTTGGCTCGAAATGGAGGATTAAATCGGCAGAAAATTGAGCAATTGCCTAAGGTAAATTTTCCTTGCAATCCAGTAATTGCTCATTGGGTCAACTGGCGTGATTTAGAACCTGAAGAAGGGAAAATCAATTTCCAACCTTTAATCGATAACATCAAATTAGCTAAGGAAAAAGGATACAATTCGATAGTAAGAATTCATTTTTCGGCCACCACTTTTGCCCCCGATTGGATTAAAAAATATAATATTCCAATCCGAAAAGAAAACTCAAAGAACCCACCAAAAGTAACCAATTACGACATCAGTAATCCTGAATTTCACAAGCGGTATTTACGTTTCATTACTGCTTTAGGCGAAAGCGGTATTCCTCAAATGGAAGAAGTTTCGGGTTTGTTTTTAGGGTATGCGTCGCCTTCTTTTGGAGATGAAGGAATTGGGCCTTATCCAGAAC
>JAYVIK010000236.1:0-8690 GCA_043770265.1 Flavobacterium sp.
ACTTGCCAAGTGTAAATGTAATTATTTCTATTCATTTCGAAATCATCTGACGGGTCTAAAGTATTCCAAGTTAACAAGGAAGCCAAATCTCCCAATTGCCCAACGGTTGTGTCAGCAATATCACCATTGACAACACTCAAAGCATTATAACGAACTGCCATATAAAAAACAGCGCGCGCCACATCGCCTTTCCATGAATTCATTGTTCCGCTTGGTCCGTTGTAACTAGATAATCCATAGTCTTTATTGCTTCGTAAACTGTTTTCGGCACCGTCTTCGGCACGAAGGTGATGTGCATCGGCATGACCGGCAAGAATATCACCGGCATTGGTAGTCAACCAAATATTTTTTCCGTCGGGAATACTCTCTGTACCATTAGTAAAACCACCACGTGATTGCGGATAAATGTGTTCTCGATTCCATTTTCCGGTGTTGATTCCTGTATCTTGAAATTCGAGTTTGGAACGGGATTGTTCGACATACATCAACCAAACTTCGTTACTATTTTTCGGGTTTTGATCGGCTATTTTTAGAATTTCGATGATGTCTCCATAATTATGAGCGTGAACCACCGCTGGATTGGCAATAATATCCTGAAGGGCTTGTTTTAAGGCTGGACCCGAAAGCCCTTCGAGAGTCGCGTAATAGCCTGTAGGAGTAGTATTGGTAACAATTCCGTAGGTTGGATTTAAAGGTGTTCCAAATGGAGCGACTGTAAAATCATTGTCGATAACCCGAATTTCGATATTGTTATTAAGCCGTCTGTATTGGGATGAAATAGTCCCAAATTTAATTTTTAAAATTTCGTCACCTTCGTCTAAAACATCGTCTGTGAGTGCAATGTTAGTTGTAAAAACATTGGAACCTGATGGAATAAAAACGGTGGTGTTTCCAGTAAAATCAGCGGAGGTAAATGAACCATTATTCAAAGTAAAATTGAATATCAAATCACTACTTACATTGGTTTGAGTTGTGAATGTTATTGCAAAATTATCACCTTCATTCTTGTTAGCGGTATTTGCGGTAATAGTTATTCCATTAAAAATTATTCCGCTTCCGTCGTTATTAGAACCAGGAGTTGGCGCTTTGGTTTCATAAGTTCCATCATTTTTTCTTTGAACGGATTGTGTCATTTGAAGATTGTTTTGCCCTTCGTCAATTTGCACTGTTACTCCTAACAACGCCATTAAAGCTGTAGCATCGGCATCTTTGGTATCGTACATTAAAGCATCAATTAAATTTATTTTCGTTGCTATTGTATCGTCTGGGAAATCGTCTGGACTTCCTAAATAGAGCGCAATACCATCAGCACCATTCTGGATGATATTGTCTGGAAATATTTTGTCAGGCGAAGGAGAAACCAGTGAATTTCCAATGAGTATTATTCCATTGGCATCAGTTGTCAATCCGTTTAAACCAATTGTATAATAACTTTTATTGGCTGTGGTTGAAGTAGCATTTCCGTTAAAGAAAACCAAAACATATCCATCTAGCGAAAAATTTGGAACGGTTGATTTTAGTTCGATAAATTCTCTATCATCCGTGCTTGGAGTATCCGAATCGAGTTCGTTAATAACGACTTGTCCCAAGGTAATGTAAGAAAAAAAGAAGAGGAACAATACGAAAATATTTTTCATTGTTGATGAATTTTTAGAATAAAAAAGGCTTCCGATTTTTGGAAGCCTTTTGTATAGATTTCAATAGAAATTAATTAATAACAATATCGTCAATTTGAACAGTGGTAGTAACTGTGGCTGATCCGGTATATTCGAAAACAAAATATCCAGTTCCTGTTAATGTTGTTGGTATTGCATAGACTCCAGCCGAGGTTATCGTGTTTTCTGATGCTCCTAAGGCTGGATAAGTAATATTAAAACTTGATGTTATGTCGGTAAATTTCTTAATGTCAATTACACTTCCAGATGCATAATCTGCGCTAGTAACATAATATACTTTCAAAGCATTACCAGCATTAAAACGCATAGCTTCTTTAAAAGTAAAAGTGTTTGCAGCAGAAAAATCTACAGGTACAAAGAAATACGTTTTTAAATTCAAACCTGGATTTCCACTACCATTAAAGGCACTTTGTTCAATATAACTATTTGACCCAAATGATCGTAGTTGCCAATATCTATTGCCAACAAAAGCGTCATTGATGTATTTTGGGAAGTTGGTTTGATTGCTGCTGTACCCAATAAACGGTTCGTTTAAAACCGAAGAAAAAGTGGTTGCATTGCCAACAATAGGAGGATTAACATCTGCACGCGGATTGACTAATTTAATGTCGCTTTCGTAACGAACAACAAACTGAAAATCAGTGTTATATTTAGATAGAACTCCACGAATTTTGCCGCTACCTTGTCGAACTTGCTTTCCTGTAAAAGGCGCAAAACTACTGAATCGAATAATGTTTTGAGTTCCACCAGTTGTTGATGTTAACAAATGATTTGTTGCTCCTCCACCTGAATCAACATCATAATATGTTCTATTAATTGATCCGTCTGCAAATTGAATTAAATCTAGTTCAACTAAGGTGTTTTGATTGGCATCAGTATAAGCATTAGCTAATGTTAATGTCCTAACAAATGAATCTTCGGCTACTTTGGTTGCCGATGGAAATAAATGATTCTTCCATTTAAATTCTGAAATTCTACCTATTGTTCCTTCATACAAAGAACCTATTTGCAGCGAACCAAAAATTCTACCAATATACAATCCTTTCAATTTGATGAATACTTTTCGTCCAGGTGTAAAGCCTTCACCATATAGTGTAGTTGCATTTATTGGAACACTAAAACCTATGGGTGCAGAACCATCAGTAGGTATTGTTTGAAATGAAATTGATTTGTAAAATGTTCCAGCCTCATCGTTCGAAGTTACATACCCCTCGATAATATCATCGGCAGTGTATTCAATAATAGGATTTGCCGTAGTTGCTGCCGTGGTTGCTGCCGTATTTACTGCTGCAACAGTTGTAGTTGTTGTTAACTCGTAGGTGGTTAACGTACTCTCTGGAGTTGAATAATCGTCGCTATTGACGCAGCTTGATAAAGTCCCCAAAGAAACAGTTAGTATTAATAATGATTTTATAAATATATTTTTCATGATAATTGTAATTTATGATTTAGTGTAAACTCTAATGGCATCCACTTGATATGACCCATCTAAAGCAACGTTGGTTCCCGAACCTTTTACCTTAAATGCAATATTGATTTTTCCTTTATAAGAAGATAAATCTATTTCGCCCGAATTTACATACTCAAAAAACGGAGTAGATGTGGATGGTAATTTAGCAGTAATTTGTTGCCAATTTGCTGTTGTTAAATTGTTGCCATTATAATCTGTTGCTATAAAAACCTCCAGAGAATTTGCACTAGAGGATACATAACTTTGATTGGCTCGAAATTGCAATATTTCACCTTCAACAGTATCCATATTTATATCAGGGGATATAAGCCATCCAATGTTTACAACATCATTAGATTGGTAAGAACTGAACTCAGCATAAGGGTTGCCAGAATAAATTTGTGTTTTCCATTTTGCGTTACCAACTTCGGCAATGTTTTTCCAACCTTCTAAATTTAGAATAGTATTGTCAACAGCGCCTTTTGAAAAATCTTCTGAAAATAATAATGGATTAAAATCAGGATTTTTTATATCGTCCTCAGGAGAGCAAGAGGTTAATAAAAGAAAAATTATACAACCTAAAATGGGTAAAAAATTATTTGTTTTCATAATATATTTTTAAAAGTTTACGTATAAATTTACGAAATAAGTTCTTCCGTATCCATAGAAATATCTTGGCGCAAAGGCTGGAGTTCCACTAGAAACATCTTGATTTACTTCTCTGAAATTTGCATTTCTTGCTTGTTCAAAACCGCCAGTTTTATATACCACATCAAGTACATTATTTATAGATGCAAAGAAACCAATAGTTGTAGTATTAACTCTCCAGGATTTCCCTCCCGTTAAATTGATTAAGGTAAAGTCGTCAAATCGTTGTTGTTTTAATAATTCTTTTGCACGAGCAGCTGTTGCTTCAGGAAAAGGCAAGCCTAAACCATAAGGGTCTAGTGGGTTTTTAAAAAAGTTGTCTGTTCTTAAAAGCGCAGATACATCTAAATAATTATTCGCTAGATAGTTTGCATTTGCACCAATCCACCAAAATTTAGGATCTCTGTATTCAATACCAAGAGAAGTAGCGGTTTGAGGTCCACCTGCTAACCTATATCCTTTAAGTTTTGAAGTCCCAAAATCAATAGTAGGATTAGTATTTGTTGGACTAGCTAGATTATCATTGTTTAATGAAACCGAAGGATTATTATTATAGGTGTATTCTCCATAAGCAGCATTGGCTGTTAACTTAATGGTTGAGGTGATTTGGTATTCCATTCCAAGCTCTGCACCAATATTTAATTTTTCGATATTAGTAGTAGTTTCAGCAACAAATGCGTCTCCACCGTCGCCACCATCATCATCAAAAATTCCTTCGCCAAAGAAAAAGGAGGTTTCAGTAGCATTTTTAATATTGGTGTAATAAGCAGTGAATCTTGATTTGAATTTCGGAGTACGAACAATATAACTAGCATCCATACTTGCAATACTTTCTCCCTCTAAGTTTTCGATAGAATTGTTATTCAAACGAGCGTTTGGAAAAACATTTCTTAAAGTAGGTGCTTTTGTGAGGTAAGCAGCATTATAAGTAAGGTAATGTTTTCCAGAAATTTTATAAGTTAATCCACCTTTAAATCCGAAGTTTTCAAAAGTATATTTTGCGCTTTTCCCAAACGAATTCGTTGGATATAAACCATTTTTGTATAAACCTTCTCTTTGATATTCAGTTCTAACAAATGTTTGTGCTAAATAAAAATCAATTTTTTTATAATTAAATTTGAATTGTGTAAAAGCATCAAGGGTGTTGGCTAGTAAATTGTATTTGTAGGCAAAGGCATCACCTACGACAACTTTTCTTTGGGGATTATTTAAATCTGATTCTTGTTCTGATCCTACTTGAAAATTATCATAATCTTGATAATATTGACCACCAAGCAAATCTAATAAGTTAGCAAAATTATGAGAATTCAATTTTCTATAAGTTGCACCAGCATTCATAATAATATTATCGGCTAGTTGCGTATTTAAAATGGTGTTTGCTGTCCAAACTTTATCGTCTGTTCTGTCTTCATACAATATATAAGCACTGTGACCGTCTGAAGTGTTATTAGCTTGATATAATCGAGGCCAATTAATTTGTTTATTATCTAAAAATTTAGCTTTAGCTGCAATTCCATTGGCAACATTCAAAGGATCGTCTCCTTGAAAATCAGTAAAATCGTCTGGATTGTATTGCGAAGTGTAGAAACTTGGTAAATTTCCGTAATAAATAGGATCTGGATTACCCGCACCTTGGTTGTCAATCCTACTGTTTCCTATTTTTCCAAATTGATGTGTAATACCTGTATTTAAATTTGTTTTGTCTGATATTTTCCAAAAATGGTTTAGCATCAATATGGGTTCTTCAACATCCTTATCTCTTGAATTTCTTTTTCTACCATCTTGGTAACCCCAATAGGAGTTGTATTTTTCGCCCACAAGTTGTGTTACTTCATCTGAATTAGGAGAACTTTTTCCTCTGCTATTTTCAGCATAAATACTAGTAAAGTTTAAGGAATGACTGTCATTAAATTTCTTTTCGACGCTTGCAAAAATAGAATTTGCACTGTAATCTGTTCCTTCAAAGTATCCTTCTTGCGCCCATCTTCTTGATGCGGATATAACATAAGCCCAACCGTCTTTATCCATTCCAGAAGCGTGAGTTGCCATGGTTCGCCAGTTGTAATTAGTGTTGGTTCCTGAAAATGAAATTCTACTACCTGGTCTGTATATAGAGGCTCTAGTATTAATTTCTTGAGTTCCTAAAATCCCACCAAAAGTATAATCAGATGGAGCGGTTCCCATTGTAAATTCTTGATTTCTTGTGGCATCATTCAATCCGCCCCAATTGCTCCATTGTGGTCTTCCGTCATAAATTTTATTCATCATAACGCCATTAATCATTGTGGTAGCGTTTTCGTTGTCTAATCCACGAATTCTGAAACGAGCCTGGCCCCAATTGAATGCTGCGGCTTGTTGAAAAACGTCTCTTGAGGCCTGCAAAAGTCCCGATGTACTTTCTGAGCCACTATTGTCATCGCCCAAATCGCTTTCTGTAATTGTAACTAAACTTAGTTGTTGCTCTATGGTTTGATCTTCTTCTAAAGTTACTGTACCTAAATCCAGCACTTGTCCTTCTGTAATTTCAACTTGAAGTAATTGATCTTTATAACCGTTTGTTCTTATGCGTACTAATTGATTTCCAACTTCTACTTTGTCCAAGGTGAACTTTCCATCTGAATCTGAAAGCTGCGTTAAATTTGTGTTTTGAATCGACACCATAACACTTTGAATCGGTTTTTGTGTTTTCGAATCGACCAATTTACCAGTAATTCCGGCATTCGATTGTCCAAAAGCAAACACTATTTGCAAAATAAATAGTGTGCTAAAAATAATTTTTTTCATATTTAATTAAAGTTAATTCATATTGATAAGAAATAATAATTCTTAACGATTACAAAACTACATTTATAATTTTTATTATTTACTTTTGCACATAAGTATTTGTTAAATTTTACATTAAAATAATATAAAATCATGAGAATAAAAGTTCTAATTGCAGTTTTGTTTGCCATAACTTCAAATTTTGACACTAGTGCACAACAGAAGAAATATGCCCTACGTACAGTTGCATTTTATAATTTCGAAAATTTATTCGACACCATCAATAACCCAAACAATGACGAAGAATGGTTGCCAGAGGGACTTCAGCGTTGGACTTCAGAAAAATACAAGCATAAATTAGAAAATCTTTCTACGGTATTAATGCAAATTGGAACCAATGACAAACAAAAAGAAGCCCCAACCTTAATAGGTGGTTGTGAAATTGAAAACCGAAATGTTTTGGAAGATTTGGTGAAACATCCTAATATGGCCAAAAATGATTATGGAATCGTTCATTTTGATTCTCCTGATAAAAGAGGAATTGATGTAGCGCTACTCTATCAAAAAAAACATTTCAAACCAACTAGTTTCATAAATATTCCTTTAATTATTTACAGAGGTAATAGCAACGAAAAAGAGAAAGAGAAAGAATCGGAAGAAGAAAAATTAGACAAAGACAAGATAGAAATTACTTATGATAACAGAGTTTATACTAGAGATATTCTGTTAGTGACAGGTTTTCTGGACGGAGAGGAAATAAATGTAATGGTCAACCACTGGCCGTCACGATCTGGTGGTGAGAAAAAAAGCAGCCCCTTTCGGGAAGCAGCAGGAAGATTGGCTAAAAAAACAATGGACTCTATTTATAAAAAAAATCCAAATGCCAAGATTATTTTGATGGGCGATTTGAATGACGGAAGTTATAACAAAAGTGTCAAAGTTGGGATTGGAGCCAAATTGAAAAAATCGGAAGTGCAACAATTTGGGGTTTATAATCCTTTCGAACAAATGTTTAAGGACGGAAATGCAACGCTTTTCTACAGAGATTCAGGAGATATTTTCGACCAAATTATGGTATCGGAAACCATGATTAAAGAGGATCATTCTACCTATCAATACTGGAAATCAGGAATTTACAACAAGCCTTTTATGATTCAAAAATTTGGGCGATATGCTGGGTATCCTTTACGCCATTCGGAAAACGAGATAGGCTACAGCGACCACTTTCCAGTTTATATTTACTTAGTCAAAGAAGTTAAATAATTTAAAAATTACAAAATGAAAAATATATCAGTAACTTTTCTTCTAATTTTCTCGACTTATTGTTTTGCGCAAGACACTATTACTACTGCCAAAGTCAAGGAATATATGGATAAAGAAGTTTGTGTAGTAGGCAAAGTAGTATCATTCAAACTTGCCACCGAGGGCAAAAACACGAATTACCTCAACATTGACAAACCCTATCCTGAAAGCGTTTTTACAGTTGTAATTTCTAATTATCATCTTGAAAAATTAAACATTAAAATCGAAGATTTAAAAGACGCAACCATTTACATAAAAGGGAAAATTACCACTTATAAAAACGACCCAAAACAAATTCCACAAATTTACAATCCGATAAGTATTGCGGTGAAAAAAGACTGATTTTTTTAGACTTTAAATATTTTTTAAACCATTAAGAAACTTACTATAACGTAATTTTCTTAATGGTTTTAATATTCAATAGTCCAACTTAATTCCTATAAAATATTGAAAACTAGTTAGTAATCAGGGTATTCGCCTTTAAAAAAGAAAAAAAGTCAGCAACGAATTTGCTTCGCCTGTTCGCTATGCTCGGGTCACTAACAAATACGAATCTTGACATCCTTAGACTTTATAAATTCATTTTATATATAAGAAAATTAGTGAAATTTTGTTTTTATTCTTTTTAAATTTGTGCTAATTTGTGAAATTTGTGGCTAAAAGTTTTTAAACTCGAATGGCCTGGTCAGGCATTTAAATTAAGAAAGAATTAAGATTTTTTTCCTTTTTAAAACTATACTTTTGCAAAAAATAAAATTTTAGCCTCCACCATGGACGATTATTATTCGAAGAAAAAACAATACAAACAGGAATAATCGGTACCTAATGTAAGCGATATTCCTAAACATCGC
>JAYVIK010000237.1:0-3127 GCA_043770265.1 Flavobacterium sp.
AAAAGAGAATATAGAAAAAAAAGAATAGAAAATCGACGAAATAAGTTTGTTGTACAATTGATAGCTTTACAAACAGCAAAATCATAAATTTGTAATTGATTGAATCTAAAATCTGAAATCTAAAATCACTTTGGAAGCACCACTAGCCGAACGCATTCGTCCACAAAAATTAGAAGACTACGTCAGTCAATTGCATTTGGTTGGGCCAAATGGTTCTTTGACGCAACAAATTGCGAAAGGAATTATTCCGTCCCTGATTTTTTGGGGACCACCGGGAACAGGCAAAACGACTTTGGCTCAAATTATTGCGCAAGAATCCAAGCGACCTTTCTATATTTTGAGTGCCATCAATTCGGGTGTAAAGGACATACGTGAGGTGATTGAAAAAGCCAAACAAAGTGGCGGACTTTTCACTACAAAAAACCCAATTCTGTTTATAGACGAGATTCATCGTTTTAGTAAATCGCAACAAGATTCCTTATTGGCGGCTGTCGAAAAAGGTTGGATAACCCTAATTGGAGCAACTACCGAAAACCCAAGTTTTGAGGTTATTCCTGCTTTATTGTCCAGATGTCAGGTGTATGTTTTGAATGCGTTTACCAAAACTGATTTGGAAACTTTGCTTGAACGCGCCATAAAAACCGATACTTTTTTACAAACAAAAAATATCACATTAACCGAAACTGAAGCACTGATCAGACTTTCGGGTGGCGATGGTCGCAAGCTTTTGAACATTTTTGAACTGGTTGTTAATGCTTCGGATGGAGATGAAATCGAAATTACAAACGAAAGGGTTTTTGAATTGGTGCAACAAAATACGGTTTTGTATGACAAAACAGGAGAACAGCATTATGACATTGTTTCGGCTTTTATCAAATCCATTCGTGGTAGTGACCCGAATGGCGCGGTATATTGGTTGGCCAGAATGATTGAAGGTGGCGAAGATGTAAAATTCATTGCCCGAAGAATGTTGATTCTGTCCAGTGAAGATATTGGTAATGCCAATCCCACGGCTTTTATTATGGCAAACAATACTTTTCAGGCCGTTGCAACCATTGGTTATCCCGAAAGTCGAATTATTTTAAGTCAATGTGCGGTTTATTTGGCGACTTCGCCTAAAAGCAATGCTTCTTATTTAGCCATTGGAAATGCACAACAATTAGTCAAACAAACGGGCGATTTGCCTGTTCCTATTCATTTGCGCAATGCACCAACCAAACTAATGAAGGAATTGGGCTATGGCGAAGACTATAAATATGCACACAATTTCGAAAATAACTTTGCCGATCAAGAATTTTTGCCTGAAGACATTTCTGAAACTGTTCTTTATAATCCAGGAAATAACTCAAGAGAGAATTCCACCAGAGAATTTTTGAAAAATCGTTGGAAAGAGAAGTATGGGTATTGATTGAAGTTTAGAATTCGGAGGTTAGAGTTGGGAAGTTGCTTTTCAAAAGAATAAGACCATTAAGAAAATTAAGTATTAAATCTTAATTTTAATGGTCTTATTGGTTTATTAATCGGATCTATTACTACAATTTGAATAAAAACAGGGATTGAACTCGTTTTAATTATTCATAGGAAATGATAAGCCGAATGCGGTTGCACCCGAAAATTGTTTTGCGCTTTGATGGTAATAATAAGTAAAACCAATATCTATATTGTGTTTTTTTCCTACTGCAAGTCCAATAGAAAAAGGAATATGCATTATCAAACCATTTTTACTACTATTTGTAGAAGGCGTATAGGTCTCAAATGATCCAATTGACAAACCTAATCCGGTTTCTAAATACGGCGCAATATACGGGATAGGAGCACAAACACGAGCTTTTCCTCCAAGTAAAAACGCTTTTGAAGTTACTTTGTAATTAATTTGATTTTCTTGATTATCACTTTTGTTTTCTGAAGTCAAAATAATACTGGCATAAGGTCTTAAACTAAACCATTTTGACGTAGCAATTACATATTCTCCTTGTGCATAAAAACCAGATCCAGTTACGTCCGACTCATCATACGGGGCACTTAGACCAAATCCTAAATAAGCATTTATGTATTCGCCCTTCTTTTGCTGCGCATTTATTGTAAAAGAAAAAAGGATTGTACAAAGTATAAATATTTTATAAAAATTTGCATTCATAATTATTAGTTTATGCCTAGATAAATACAGTTTGTGCTATAAAACATTGTCTGAAATAGTGTCCTTAAAGTCAATTTATTTTTATGCTTCCTCTTTATCAGGAAACAGCACCGAAGCCAATACCGACAAGACCAGAATGCCTCCAATTACCATCAAAGAATAAACAGATTCGATGTGATAAAACGGTGCAATAATCATCTTAACACCAATAAATCCAAGTACAAAAGCCAATCCGTAAGACAGTTTGCTGAACAAATGAATGAAATTGTCTAAAAGAAAAAACAAGGCTCGTAAACCTAATATTGCAAAAATATTAGAGGTATAAAGTATAAAAGGGTCATTGGATATGGCGAAAATTGCAGGTATTGAGTCCACGGCAAAAAGCAAATCGGTAAACTCAATTACAGCCAAAACAACCAGCAATGGTGTGCCAATCTTCTTGCCATTTTCAATTGTAAAGAATTTATCGCCATCGTATTTTTCGCTAACTCCAAAGAATTTTCTAATTAATCTGGCTCCTCTTGTATTGTTGTAATCTTCCTCATCATCGTCATCGCCAGAAGACCAAGATTTAATTCCAGCATAGACTAAAAATAAACCAAACAACGTCATTATAATGTTAATATCATATTTGAAACCTTCAAGACCAGCTAGATTTAATAACTTGTTTAAATAGGTTAATTCTATTAAAAACGCTCCCGAAAAGATAAAAATGGCTCTTAAAACCAATGCACCAATAATACCCCAAAACAAGACTTTGTGCTTATTTGCACTAGGAACATCGAAAAACTTGAATACTAAAATAAACACAAATAGGTTATCAATCGAAAGGGCTTTCTCTATCCAATAAGCCGATTGGAACTCGTAAAATTTAGCCGATCCAGCAATATTATAAACTAATCCACTAAAAATCATAGCCAATGTAATCCAAACCGAAGACCAAATCACGGCTTCTTTGTTGGTAACAACGTGACTTTTTTTATTAAAAAC
>JAYVIK010000238.1:0-25216 GCA_043770265.1 Flavobacterium sp.
CCGTAATAGAATTACTTCCGTTTCATCGACGATGCAGATTACTGCTGCGATGAAAATGGTTTCTGCAGCAAAGCTAAAGAAGGCACAAGATGCCATTACGGCAATGCGACCTTATGCCGAAAAATTGACGGAATTATTACAAAATCTTTCGGCTACCCTTGATGGAGATGTGGGAGGAGAATTCACGAAACAACGTGAAATCAAGAAAGTATTGGTTGTTGCCATCACTTCGAATAGAGGTTTGTGTGGTGCTTTCAATACCAATGTAATCAAGGAAGTTAAAAACCGTGCTGATTTTTACGCTGGAAAACAAGTAGATGTTTTTGCTATTGGAAAAAAAGGAAACGACATTTTGACCAAAACGCTATCAGTTGTGGACAATCAAAGTCAGGTTTTTGACGCTTTGACTTTTGATAATGTGACTGTAATTGCTGAAGCATTGACGCAAAAATTTGTATCTGGAGAGTATGACAAAATCGAATTGGTGTACAACCAATTTAAAAATGCCGCGACTCAAATAGTACAAGTAGAGCAGTTTTTGCCATTGGCTGCAATAAAATCTGATTCCCCAGCTTCAACTGGAGATTACATTTTTGAACCATCCAAAGAAGAGATTGTATTGACTTTGATTCCAAAATCATTGAAAACACAATTGTACAAAGGAGTTCGAGATTCGTTCGCATCTGAACACGGAGCGCGTATGACTGCAATGCATAAGGCAACAGACAACGCAACCGAATTGAGAGATCAATTGAAATTAACTTACAACAAAGCGCGTCAAGCTGCGATTACCAATGAGATTTTAGAGATTGTTGGTGGAGCTGAGGCTTTGAAAGGGTAAGTAATTTATTTAAATAGAAAGTAAGGCCTCACAATTTGCGAGGCTTTTTTTGTTTATAATTATTTTACCTTCAATATTTGATTGTCATATTTATCAAATACATAAATGGCATCTTCAAACGCTTCAATTTTTAAGGTGTTTTTATACTCACTTAAATCGTTGTTTTTATTATTACCAAGTTCGAATTCGTCTACTAATATCGAAGACATTAGGTTTTTATCTATTTTTATAATGCGAGTTCTATTGTGATCAGTTACATATATATTTCCTAGTTTGTCTAAAGTAATGTTTTCTGGTTCGTTTAAAATTATTCCATTGTTAGTTGTGATTATTTGCGTTTTGTTGTTTTTAAATACTTTTACGATTCGATTATTTTGAGAGTCGCACAGGTATAAATTGTCTTCATTGTCGATTGTAATTCCAGCAAGATCATTAAATATTAGTGGAATATCAAATTCAATTTTATTGCCTTTTGCATCAAATTTGTGTATTATGTTTTTTTTACTATCGGTAATGTATAAGTTGTTTTTTGAATCAATTGCAAGATCTTGTAATCGTTCATAATCAAATGTTTTTTGTATTGGATTTATGAAAATAGAAGAATGTCCATTTGGATCTATTTTTATTATCTTAACGTCTTTCCAAGCGCCATTAATCACATATAGATTGTTCGCATTATCTATTGCAATTGATTCAGGGTATTCAAAACTGGTAAAATTTGCTTGCCCTACCGTTTTGCCATATGTGCCATTGCCACAAAAAGTAGTTACCAATCCTTCTTTTGATATTTTTCGAATTAGATGATTTCCAATGTCTAGAACAAATAAATTTCCATTTTTATCAAAAACTCCATCAAAAGGTAATTTATAAGTTGCGGTTTTGATGTCGCCATTTCTTGAAGTTCCATTTTTTAAACCGTATTGCGTAATTTTTAAACCTTTGTCAATTAAGTTTACAAAATCTTTTGATGTCAAAATAATATTATCCATTGCATCTACTTTTATCTTTGCCTGGAAAGTATAGTCTTGAGATGTTAATATATTCTCCTTTATTATTTTAAGGAGGTTACCTTTTTGGTCAAACATTAATATTTCTTTGTTAGCACTATCAAAAATGTGGACTATTCCTTTGCTATTAATGGCTATTGAAGAAGGCCATCTTAAAAGCCCTTTTGGGATAAATGTTGAAACTGTACCATCCTGACTAAGTTTTTTGACCTTTTCATTTACTTGGTCAATGATGTACAATTCTTGTTGATTGTTTAGTGCGATATCGGAAATTTGATGAAATCTGGCTTCTTCACCTTTTCCTATTTCATCTCCTTCGTCCTGATTTCCTGCTATTGTTGTTACGGTTCCATTTAAATCTATTTTTCTAATACTATTTTTATCAGCAACAAATATTTCATTTTTAGTATTTATAGCAAGTCCGCTAATAAACCTATAGGAAACTAGATGAGATTCACCATCTTGACCTGCAATACCATCTATCGAGCCCCTATAACGTCTTCCTGAAAATAGTGCCGCATTACCCAAACTATCAATTTGGTATATTTGATTGTAATTTACAGAAATATACACGTTTTTGTTTGTGTCAATTTGTATGTTTTCTGGATTGTTTATTGATGCTTCAACTCCTTTGCCGTCTTTATTTTCCTCCACTCCGTTGCCTACATAAGTACTGATTTTATTGTTCTCTATTTTTCTAATTAGATTGTTTTCTGTGTCTGCTACCAAAATTTTCTTTCCACTTCTTATCGCACTTGACGCCCAGTCAAAGCAGGTGTCGTTTGTTCTTAAAACTCCGCTATAAACAGTGACATTTGCTCTTTTAATGGGTTCTTTTTTTATCTGAAGATGTTCTGGTTTATGTGTAGCGCAACCAATAAGGATCAAAAAAGAAAAGGTTGCAATGATTTTTTGTGTCATAATAATATAAATTTTCAAGCAAAAATATAACAAAATTCGTATGATTTTGTGTTTTGGTTTTTTAATTTGATTTTACAATGTAAAGTATTTGAGGATTTTGTAATTACAAAGTGGATTTGTTCTTTTGGCATCTTTTTTTCTGTTTTGAACCTGCAAAAGAAGAAATCGTGTTGACTTTGATTCCAAAATCATTGAAAACGCAATTGTACAAAGGAGTTAGAGATTCATTTGCCTCAGAACACGGTGCGCGTATGACTGCAATGCACACCCGAGCGAAGCGAATTGGCGAAGCAAAGCAACAGACAACACCACCGAATTGAGAGATCAATTGAAATTAACTTACAACAAAGCGCGTCAAGCTGCGATTACCAATGAGATTTTAGAGATTGTTGGTGGAGCAGAAGCGTTGAAAGGATAATAAACTTATTCTATCTATATTTAAGAGTCCCGATTTTTTCGGGACTTTTTTTATGTTTTAAAATCAAAAAGTTTACATAAAATTAAACTTAAATTAAAATCAACATATAATTGTCCTTTACCTAACATTAAATTAACATTAGAATAGTTTCGAAGAGATTTGTTAATCCATAAGTAACATTAAAAGTTTTTATTCAAAGTACTTTTGCGGTGAAATTTAAGCAATTTTTAATCAAAAACATTTCAATGAAATTATCATCTCTTATTGTATTATTATTTTTTGTTAGTTCTGTCTTTTCTCAAGGTTTTAAAAGAGCAGAATCAACCGATAATTATGTAGCAGACGCTACAAATACAAATACAAATGTTACAATAACACTAAAAAATAGTGCTGACGATTCTTCCACAATTCAAGGGACTGTAATAGAAGAGTCTACCGGAAAACCATTACCTGGCGTTTTGGTAGCAATAAAAGGAACAAAGCTAGCGACACTTACTGATGCTGCAGGGAAATTTTATTTCAGAAAAATGGCAGCGGGAAAATATAATTTAGAGTTTTCGTTGTTTTCTTTTTCAACAAAAATAATTTCTGAAGTTGAAGTTGTTGATAAAGAGACTACAACATTGACTGTTTCTCTTTCTGAAATGAATAGTGTTCTTGATGAAGTAGTTATCAAAACGGTTAAAGCAAAAACAGAATCGGTGCAATCGCTCTTAACAATGCAAAAAAACAGCATTAGAGTTTCTGACGGAATTTCAGCAGAAAGTATTAGAAGAACACCAGACAGAACATCCTCAGATGTTTTGAAACGAATTAGCGGAACAAGTATTCAAGACAATAAATTTGTAATTGTACGAGGTTTAAATGACCGTTACAACACCACTTACTTGAATGGATCTCCACTACCAAGTACGGAGCCAGATAGAAAAGCCTTTTCATTTGATATATTTCCGTCAAATATGCTTGATAATTTAGTAATTAACAAAACCGCCACTCCAGATTTACCAGGAGAATTTGCCGGAGGAGTAATTGAGATAAACACCAAATCAACACCTGACAAAAACTTTCAGACCGTTTCAGTTGGTGCAGGATACAATACAATTACAACAAACAATACAAAATTTGAGGCCAACGATATTAAAACAGGTTTGCCATCATTTATTCCTAATTCTACGGATTTTTTAGCTTTGCAAAATTTACGTACAGAGAGCAGTATCTTGCAAATTGATGCATTGTCTAAAAAATATCAAACTGACTGGAGTGTAAACGAAGATAAATTTGATCCAGATTCTAGTTTGCAGTTTACACTGGGTCGTTATTTTAAATTCAAGGGAACACAAAGTTTGGGATTATTAGCTTCTGTAACGAATAACGTAAAAAACGTATATGGAGAGACTTCTAGAAATTTGTACGAAGTTCCTGGAACACGATTAGAAAGTTTTAACGATAAAAATTATAGCAAGCAAAAATTAACTGGTGCAATTTTGAATCTTTCCTTGAAATTAAACACCAATAATAGGTTTAGTTTTAAAAACTTGTACAGTATTACTTCCGAAAGTAGATATACTGATAGAATTGGAACAACAAATGCGCAAGAAGTTGAGCCATTAATATCGGTAATTACAAATAGATTGTTCACTCAAAATAAAATTTATACTGGGCAATTGATAGGAGAACATTTTTTACCTGAAAGTAGAATTAAAATAAATTGGGTTGGGTCTATTAGCAACGTGCAAAGAGAAATACCGTCAGAAAGGCGAAACACTTATGAGTACTTTAAATATTTAGATGGTTCTCAATCACAGGCAGCTGGAAATTTTGTTGAGGGTGCAGTAGGCGTAGATTATCCTGGTTCTATTTTTACATCTAAAAACGATGAAAACATTTACAGTGCCAAAGTCGATATAAGCAAAAAGATAGACTTTTCTGATAATTTTTCTGCTGACATAAAAATAGGTGGAATAACTCAATCTAGAAATAGACTATTTCAAGCAAGACAGTTAGGCTATGTGCCATTTAATGGTCGAGTTAACGGGATAAATTGGGGGAAAGCCAACGACACTTTTGCAGCATCAACTATTGCTACTCAACCGAACGGAACTATTTTTAATTCGGCAAACATGGGAATTTTGTCAACAGTTCCTCAATTGAGTGGCTTGACTCTTTTTGAAGGAACAAAAGGGAGTGATTATTATGATGCAGAATCTAATTTGAATGCAGGTTATATTATGATTGATAATGCGTTCAATAAATTTAGGGTTATATGGGGAGTTAGAATAGAAGATTACTCACAAAAATTGAATTCAAAAACAGATGTAGGTGCTGATGTTAATGTTGATGACAAACAACTAGATATATTACCTTCATTGAATATTATTTATAGTCTTACTAAAAAACAAAATCTAAGATTAAGTGCCTCTAAAACGCTGAATCGTCCAGAATTTAGAGAATTAGCTCCATTTTTGTTTTTCGATAACATTACGAGATTTAACACTTCTGGAACACCAAATCTTAAAATAACAGAAATTTACAATGCTGATTTGCGGTACGAATTTTTTCCTGGGAAGGGACAATTGTTATCAACGTCGCTGTTTTATAAAGACTTTACAAATCCAATCGAGTTACAAGCGTTAGCCAACAACTCAAATCAATATAAAAATGCTGATTCAGGAACAAATTATGGAGTAGAATTAGAGTTTAGACTTTTATTAAGCTCAATACTTGGAGTTAAAGAGAATAAATTTTTGGATGATTTAACCGTGTTTTCAAATTTAGCAGTGATTCGTTCTAAAGTTGATATTTCTAACCTCATTGCATCTGCAGTTGATACTCCATTACAAGGTCAATCTCCTTATGTTTTTAATGCTGGATTACAATATTTAAACAAAGAGTTGGGATGGTCATTTTCTGGTAATATAAACAGAGTAGGAGATAGGATTACAATTCACGGAAACCAGACCTCAGGCAATCCAGTGCCAGCTTTTTGGGAAAAAGCACGAACATTTTTAGATTTTCAAATAGCTAAAAACTTCTTTAAAAATAAGATTGAACTAAAACTAAACGTTCAAAATGCTCTAGCACAAGATTTAATTTTCTATCAGAATAATGATATTGTAGGGTCTGAAGAAATAAAAGGTTTTAAGGCTTTCACTAATAGAGTGTTTATAGGTGATTCTCAAAACAAAAATGGATACGACAGTAAAGTAGATGATTTGGTTTGGAAAACTAATTTTGGACAAAGTTTTTCTTTTACAATGACCTACAATTTCTAAAATTACATAACATATATTTTACAAGAGCCTGTTTATTTTTTAACAGGCTCTTAATGTTTAGATAACAATATTATATTGTTAATGTAACATTTATTTCACATCATCTTTACAAATACATCCTAATATTGCAAAGTAATTTAAACACACGAACAAAATGAAAAAAATCTACTTATTTACAATGTTAATGCTAGTAACATTTACTGGCTTTGCTCAATTTACTACTACAACCTACAGAGGTGCATTTGCTCCAGCTCCAGCAGCGATGTGGACAAATGATTGGACTGAATTTGACCCACAAACCAAAGTATATCCAACTCCAAACGTAATTGTTACTGCCAATATAACTGCAAATACAACATGGACTGCTGGAAACACGTATTCTTTAGGCGGACAAATTTATGTTAAAAATAATGCAACACTTACTATTGAAGCGGGTGTTGTAATTGCTAGTAATGCAGCTGGCTCGGGTTTGTTTGTGACTAAAGGAGCTAAATTGATTGCTGAGGGTACAGTAACTAGCCCTATTGTTTTCACCTCTTCAAACTCTGTGGGAAATAGAGCTGCAGGAAACTGGGGTGGTATTATATTATTGGGCAAAGGAGCATACAATATCAATAATGGCGTAAACAATATTGAAGGGATTACTGTATCAACGGATACAGAATTTGGAGGTGGATTAACTCCAGATGACAATGATAATTCAGGTTCTTTGAAATATGTAAGAATCGAATACGCAGGCTACAATTTTGGTGTTAATCAGGAGATTAACGGATTAACTATGGGCGCCGTAGGTAGCGGAACAACAATAGACTATGTGCAGGTATCGTTCTGTAATGACGATTCTTTTGAGTGGTTCGGTGGGGCAGTCAATTGTTCTCATCTTGTTGCTTACAGAGGTGTTGATGATGATTTTGACACGGATAATGGATTTAGCGGAAAAGTACAGTTTTGTTTAGCTATTAAACAGCCCTCAGTTGCAGATATTTCAGATTCTAATTGTTTTGAATCAGATAACAATAGTGGTAGCACAAATGGAACAAAATTCACATCAGCAATTTTTTCTAATTGCACATTGATAGGGCCTAGTTACAGATCAACTTTGCCAAACGGAGGTACATTAGCTGCAAGACATAGAAGAGGGGCTCACCTAAGAAGAAATACTCAACTACAAGTATATAATTCTATTTTTATGGACTTTGTTGATGGATTAGTTGTTGACGGGCTTACTACTGAAAACAATGCCATAAACGGAACATTAAAATTTAACAGAAATATTTTGGCAGGAATATCAACTAATGCAAAAATATTACAAGTTGGTTCCAATGCAGTTACAGGGCCACCAGCTATTCCTAATACTGCTACAAATACGTCAGGAATCAATCCTTCTTTTAATTTGACAACTTGGTTTGCAGCAGGAAACAACACGGGTTTTGCTACTCCAATAACTAATGCTGGATTGTTAACTGCACCTTACAACTTAACTGATGGTAGCATCTACACAGGATTAGATTATAGACCAGCAACAGGTTCTATCGCTTTATCAGGTGCAGATTTTTCTACTTTAAGTGCAGATTCATTTGCTTCAAATGCAGAATTTTCTTTAAAAGTATATCCTAATCCATCATCAGACAGTTTCAAATTTGATTACGTTTCTTCTTCTAACGAAAAAGTTAATGTAACCGCTTATGATATTACTGGAAAAACAGTAAAATCTATTGCTGTTGATTACGCTGAAATCAACGAACAAACGATTGGAAATGATTTCACTCCAGGAGTTTATGTAATCGCCTTGAAACAAGGAGACATCAACAAAACAGTTAAAGTGATCAAAAAATAAGTATCAGCTCAAATAAGATTCAAGAGTCCCGCAAATTGCGGGACTTTTTTTGTTTAAATTTATGCCCTAATTGCAATACTAATATAATTTTGAAAACCATAGAACTCACTACAATCACAGAAATGCTCGAACAAATCGACATTATCCGTCATTTGTATCCCAATATTTCCGATAAAAAATACAAAACCTATCTCGAAGCAATGATTCCGCATAACTATACTCAAGTGGCGGTTTTTGAAGGGGATCAATGTGTTGGTCTTACTGGTTTATGGTATGGAATTAAACTTTGGTCAGGAAAATATCTGGAAATTGATAACTTCATTGTTCATCCAGAACATCGTTCTAAAGGAATAGGAAAAATGCTAACCGATTATGTCCATCAAAAAGCAACAGCATTAGAATGTACGATGATTGTGCTTGATGCCTACACCCAAAACTTCACTGCTCATAGATTTTACTATAATCAAGGTTATAATCCTAGAGGTTTTCATTTTATAAATACGTTAAATGAAGAAGGACTAACATAATTTTCAGGAATAACTATTGGGATTGAATTAATAAATTGGGAATTAAACCAAAGAAAAGGTTATTTTTGTGACATAAAATTTAATAGAAATACTCTTGGGATTATATAAAAATCTTTTCAAACAAACTGCCATTTACGGACTCGCGACAGTTTTGCCGCGAATGTTGAGTTTTTTATTGGTAAAATTATATACAGGTAAATTGCCCACTGCCGATTTTGGTGAAGTATCGATGCTAATGTCCTATATGGTTTTCTTCAATGTGATTTTATCTTACGGAATGGAAACCGCATTTTTTCGTTTTTATAATTCCGAAAAAGACAAACAAAATGTAATTGCCACTTCTACGATTTCAATATTTTGGTCCACCATATTCTTCCTTTTTGGTGCTTTAATTTTCAGAGATTCGTTAGCTGCTTACGCCAATGTCGATGTACAATACATTATCTATTCCATTTGGATTTTAGCTCTTGATGCTTTAGTCATTATTCCGTTTTCTAAATTGCGAGCCAATCAACGACCTATGAAATATGCAGCCATAAAGATTGGAAACGTGATGATTAACTTGATTCTCAACATTTTCTTTTTGGTCTATTTGCCACAATTAGCTGCTGCTAATCCACATTCCTTTATGGATAATCTCTATGTGGAACACTCTGAAATAGGCTATATTTTCATTGCTAATTTGTTGGCGAGTTTACTAACATTAGTCGTGCTATCACCAAATTACTTTAATTTAGACAGAAAATTTGATAAACTTCTTTGGAAAAAAATGATGCAATACGGTTTACCCATTCTTGTGGCAGGAATTGCCTTTGCGGTAAACGAACATCTCGATAAAATTCTATTAGGGAATTTGCTTCCAGACAATATTGCCAAATCCGAAGTGGGTATTTATTCTGCTTGTTACAAACTCGGATTGTTTATGGTTTTGTTTGCCACCGCATTTCGATTGGGAATTGAACCCTTCTTTTTCAGTCATTCAACTAGCGAAAATGCACCACAAACTTATGCAGTTATTACTAAATATTTCGTGATATTAGGTTCTTTAATTTTACTCGGAGTTATCGTTTTTGCCGATGTTTTAAAGTTTCTTTTGCTCGACAACGAATCGTATTGGGCAGCGATGAAAGTGGTGCCTTTAATTATTTTGGCTAATTTCTGTCTCGGAATTTACAATAATCTTTCGGTTTGGTACAAACTCACCGACAAAACGCACATTGGTGCTTATATTTCGATAGCAGGAGCAATAGTAACGTTGGTTTTAAACTATCTATTAATTCCAAAATACAGCTATTATGGTTCTGCTATTGCCACAATTGCAGCCTACGGAAGTATGATGGTTATTTCTTATGTGCTTGGAAATAAATATTACCCCATTCCGTACGATATGGAGAAAATAGGTGGTTATTTAGGATTGTCCATCTTATTTTCTGTGATTTCATTCTACGGATTCAGAGAAAATTATTTCGTTGGAATTCCGTTACTAATCGCATTTATGTATTTTGTTTATCACAACGAAAAAGGAACGATATTGGCCATTGTAAAAAGAAAAAAATAAAACATTATGAATATGACAGGTAGTACGGACAGGTCGCGACTTGTCCCCACAAAATAAAAAAATAGTATGAAAATAAACATCATCAACAAATCGCAACACGACTTGCCCAACTATGAAACCATAGCCTCAGCAGGAATGGATTTGCGTGCCAATCTAACCGAATCAATTACCTTACAACCACTAGAAAGAACCATAGTAAAAACGGGGCTTTTCATCGAATTGCCGATTGGTTATGAAGCACAAGTTCGGTCAAGAAGTGGCTTGGCAGCCAAAAAAGGAATCACCGTTCTCAATTCACCAGGAACAATCGATGCGGATTATCGAGGAGAAATTGGAGTGATATTAGTGAATCTATCCAATGAAGTTTTCGTGGTTGAAAACGGGGAACGCATTGCCCAACTCATCATCGCGAAACACGAAAGAGCCGAATGGATTGAAGTTCAAGAATTATCTGAAACTACTCGTGGAGAAGGTGGATTTGGAAGTACGGGAGTGAAGTAATTCCTGCGAAGGCAGGAATCTTCTGAATTGAAATGAATTCCTGCGAAGGCAGGAATCTTGAAAATAGATACAGATTTTGTAAACAGTAATAATTGTTGTAAATAAGATTCCTGCCTTCGCAGGAATAAAGAAAATGAATTTATGGTATATCTATATAATGTCAAATAAACATAAAGGAGTAATTTATGTTGGAGTTACCGATAACTTAATTGAAAGAGTCAAAGAGCATAAATTAAAAATTTATCCAAATTCATTTACTGCAAAATATAACTGCGATAAGCTAATTTATTTTGAAGAATGGGAAAATGGTTTAGAAGCCACAATTAGAGAAAAACAATTAAAAAAGTGGAAAAGAGATTGGAAAGTAAATTTAATCGAAGATATGAATCCAACTTGGATGGATATTAGTATAAATTGGAATTTCGATTTTAATAAAATAAGAAGTAAAAAATAATTATTAACCAAGATGCCTGCTTTCGCGGGTATAAAAAAGATACCCGCATTCGCGGGCAGTAAGTATGAAAATAATAGTACCAATGGCTGGACGTGGTTCCAGATTAAGACCTCACACATTAACAATCCCTAAACCTCTAATTCCAATTGCTGGAAAACCAATCGTACATCGTTTGGTCGAAGATATTGCAGGTGTTTTAAATCAGGATATTGAAGAAATTGCCTTTATCATTCACGAAAGTTTTGGCAAAAAAGTAGAAGAAGATTTAATCGCCATTGCCGAAAAACTGGGTTCAAAAGGAACTATATATTACCAAAACGAAGCATTAGGAACAGGTCACGCCATTATGTGTGCCAAAGATTCCTTGAGCGGACCAGCCGTTATTGCGTATGCTGATACTTTGATTCGCGCGGATTTCGATTTAGATCAAAACGCTGATAGCGTGATTTGGGTAAAAAAAGTCGATGAACCGGAAGCTTTTGGTGTGGTCAATTTGAACGAAGCCAATCAAATCATAGAATTGGTTGAAAAACCAAAAGAATTTGTTTCTGACCTTGCTGTTATCGGAATATATTATTTCAAAGATGTTGCGGTTTTGAAAAACGAACTGCAATTAGTATTGGATAACAACATCATCAATGGTGGCGAATACCAAATTAATGACGGAATCAAGCAAATGATGGCAAAAGGTATGGTTTTTGTACCCGGAGAAGTCGCTGAGTGGATGGATTGTGGAAACAAACAAGTTACTGTTGAAACCAATTCCAGAATGTTAGGATTTTTACATAACGACGGAGAACATTTGGTAGATTATGATGTAAAATTGGAGAATTCAACGATTATCCCACCTTGTTATATTGGAAAAGATGTGATTTTAATAAACGCCACAGTGGGTCCAAACGTATCTTTAGGAAACGGATGTCACGTTGTGAATAGTTCCATAAAAAACAGTTTGGTGCAAACCCATTCGCATATAAAAAATGCCCATTTAGACAACGCAATGATTGGAAGTCACGCTAGTTTTGATGGTAATTTTACCAGTATTAGTATTGGCGATTATTCGGTGTTGGAGTAATTTTTAACCACAAAGTTCACAAAGTAGACACAAAGTTCGCTAAAAACGTATTATGAATTGAAAATAAAAATCAATTTGTGTTCTTCGTGCCTTCTTTGTGAACTTGGTGTTTAATTTTTTTAAGAAATGAAAAAAACGGTTTCATTCTATTTATTCTTGGTTTTGCTTTGCAATTCAGCTTTGCTATTGGCGCAAGCCGAACCAGAATCAATTGTTCCTGATGCCGACAAATTTCAAGATTATTTTTATGAATCCTTAAAGCAAAAAGGAATCGAAAATTACGATTTAGCCATAGTAGAGTTAGAACGTTGTTTGAAATTGAAACCCAATGATGCCGTAGTTTATTCGGAAATGGGAAAGAATTATTTTGGTCTAAAAAACTATGATCAAAGCTATTCTTCATTCGAAAAAGCCGCACAAATTGACCCCAAGAACAGGTGGTTTTGGGCGGGAATGTACGATGTAAGCTACCAAACCAAGAATTACAACCAAGCCATTATTGCTGTTCATAAACTGATTGAGTTTGACCGAAAGTATCAAGACGATTTGGTTTCACTTTATATGTACACGCAACAATTTGACAAAGCACTCGTTTTAATTGATGAGTTGAATGAAAAAGTTGGAAAATCAGATATGCGTGAAAGGTATAAAACGCAAATTTTGGCACAAGGGAAATTTCAAAATGCCGAAGTGGATATTTTGATTGAAAAAATAAATAAGAACCCAAAAGAGGAATCCAATTATGTTGCTTTAATAAAGCTATATTCTGAGAATAATGAAGCTCAAAAAGCAGCCGAAATCACTAAAAAACTAGAAATAGCAATTCCAGATTCAGACTGGGCTCAACTTGGATTGTTTCAATTTTTTTTAAAGCAAAACGAAGCTCAGAAAGCTATAAATGCAATGAATGTAGTTTTGGCAAGTTCCAAAATAGATGTTAAAACAAAACGCCGTGTTCTGAATGAATTTTTGAATTTTGTCAATAAAAATCCGCAATATTCCCCAGATTTGGAGAAAGCATTTGCCTATTTTGATAAAGATACAGATGCAAATGTGGCCAAGGAAATAGGAAAACTGTTTCGCAATAAAAAGCAACTGGACAAAGCAATTCAATATTTTGAAATAGCTTTAAAAAATAATTCAGGAGCAGATGTCGAAACGAATTTGATTTTGCTTCAGTCGTATGTCGAAAATAAACAATTTGAGATAGTAGCCAAAAAAGCGACGTCTTTGACAGAAATTTATCCAACACAACCGCAGTTTTATTTCTTTTCTGGTTTGGCAAACAATCAATTGAAGCTATTTAAAAAAGCCAAGGAAATGCTAGAAATGGGAATAGATTATGTGGTTGAGGATATAAAATTAGAAACTAATTTTAATCTTCAATTGGGTGAGGCTTACAATGGTTTGGGAGATTTCAAGAAAAAAGAGCAGTATTTTGCTAAAGCCAATCAATTATCAAAAATCAAAAAATAAGATATACAATGAATAGATTTTCAAAAAATGTAAAACTGCTGTTTTTGATTAGTTTCATCTGTTCATTGACACTGATTTCGTGTAAATCGAAAACAGCAGTGGTCAATGTGTCTAAAAATGAAAACCGAAAGAGTGTCAATAAAATCATTGAGAACTACTACAACAATAAAAACGAGTTTTCGACATTATATATAAAAGCGAACGTTCAATACGCTAGTGAAAAACAAAATCAGAATGTTACAGCCGAAATTAAACTCAAAAAAGACGAGCAAATATTGGTAAGCATTCGGTTTCTGGGAATCACAATGGCCAAAGCTTCGATTACGCCATCTAAAGTAAGCTATTACGAAAAAATAAAAGGCACTTATTATGAAGGCGATTTCAGTGCGTTGAGCCAATTGCTAGGAACCGATTTAGACTTCAATAAAGTGCAAAATATGTTGTTAGGAAGAGCCATTGACAATTTGAAAGAAGGAAAATATACAGAGGCATTCACCGATCAGATGTATAGATTGGACGAAGAATCCGATGGTAACACTAGGAAATCGTTCTATATTGATGGAAATAATTTCACAATAAACAAACAGGAAATTACACAAACCAAGGAGGAAAGAATGATTCAGGTGGTGTATGCTAACAAAAAAGAATTCAAAGAAATGAATTTGCCTTTGACTCTCAATATCCACAGTTACCAAAAGAACGGGAAAGCAGAAATTAATTTAGAATACAACAGCGTGAGCTTTAATGAAGAACTTTCTTTTCCTTATAGCGTCCCAAATGATTACAAAAGAATTATAATTAAGTAAATTTGCGCAAACTTATTTTTACTATGCCAAAATATATCCTAAGCTTACTATTTATATGTATGACTTCATTACTATGGAGTCAAGAAACACAGCAAGAAAAATTAGAACAACGAAAAGCCCAAATACAACAAGAAATTAGAGATAATGAAAAGTTGTTGCAATCGGTAAAGAAAAAAGAAAAATCAGCGGTAAGCATTGTTATTGTTCAAGCCAATAAAATAAAGCTGAAAGAAAAACTGATTAATACCACCGAAAGGCAAGCCAAGTTGTTGAGTAACGACATTTATATCAATCAACTGCAAATCAATAAACTAAATCGAGAGCTTAAAGTCTTGAAAGACGATTATGCCGAGATGATTGTGAAGTCTTACAAAAGCCGTTCTGAACAAAGTAGAGCGATGTTTATATTATCGTCTGATAGTTTTTTGCAAGCTTATAAGAGAGCGCAGTATATGAAACAATATACGAGTTATAGAAAAATGCAAGGCGACGAAATAAAATCAAAATCAGATCAACTTACAGTTTATAATGAAAAATTAGGCGTTCAAAAATCAGCCAAACAAAAACTAATTCAAGAGAACGAAAAAGAACGATTGTCATTACTCAAAGCCAAACAAGAACAAGAAAAGCTGGTTAAATCGATCAAGCAAGACAAGAATAAAATAGCAGCTGACATCAAGAAAAAACAACAGGAAGCAAGAACCATCGAAAGGCAAATTGACCGTATAATTCGTGAAGCTATTGCTGAAGCCAATAGAAAAGCAGCATTGGAAAAGGCAATGAAAAAAGCGGAAGCCGAAGCAAAAGCAGGAGATTCCAAAGATGAGATAAAAAAACGAGCTAAAGCTATTGTTTCTTCAGCGCCAGCAGTTTCTTCCGCAAAAATTGTATTAACACCCGAAGAAAAAATATTAGCCGACAATTTCAAAGCCAACAAAGGGAAACTTCCTTGGCCAGTAGAAAAAGGTTTTGTTTCATTGCCCTATGGTGATCAGGCGCACCCTCAATTTCCTTCCTTGAGAGTTCACAATAGCGGTGTCGAAATTACAACTGACCAAGGAGCTTCGGCAAGAGCGGTTTTTGCCGGCGAAGTAACCAATGTTATGGTTTTATCCCCAGTAAATAAAGCCGTAATGATACAACATGGAGATTATTTTACGGTATATCAAAACTTAAGTTCAGTAAATGTAAGTAAAGGCGACAAAGTAAGTGTCAAACAAAGTATTGGGAAAGTGAGGACTAATGGCGAGACAGGCAGAACAGTTCTTAAGTTTACCATTTCGCAGAATACTACTTACAACAATCCATCAAGTTGGTTGTACAATATGTAATACTCAGAGCCATTTATACATAAAAAGAAAACCATTTTTAGACTAAAAATGGCTCTCTTTTTATTGGTTACTGCTGTTGTTGCTCTTGTTGTCGAAATTGTAGCTTTAATTGATAATCCATCATATCAAGTTGTCTTTGCACCTCATCAGAAACTTTTTGAAGTTTTACATCATTTATTTCTTCAAATTGTCTTCCATCTTCATATCCTATCGAAACGCTAACCGAAAGTGTTTGTTTGGCAAGTCCTTTGAAAGTTCCTTTTACTGGTGTACATTCATTAAAATCACGACCAACTGAAAGTTTCACGTGATTATCCATCGTCCAGATATTGTTGGTTGGGTCAATACCTAACCAGCCTTGAGTTGGAGTGTAAAATTCTACCCAAGCGTGGGTTGCTCCTTCACCTCTAAATCCAGTTGCATTTGGACAAATATACCCACTCACATATCTTGTGGGAATTCCAGCGGTTCGTAAAAATTGCAACAAAACGTGCGCAAAATCCTGGCAAACTCCTTTTTTATGCATTAATATTTCATCTACAGTGGTTTCTATAGTGGTAATTCCTTTGGTGTAAGTAAAGTTTTTAAAAATATATTCACTGCATTTTTGGGCAATTTCCGTTATCGGTTTTTCTAGGTAGTTTATTCTTTTTAAAAAGGCATCAATTTTCTTTTGTTGTGCGATATTTTCGGGATAACAAAGGCGAAGTAATGAACTGTTTTTTGCTTTCTCTATTTCTAAATCTTGTACAGTAGTAGTGTCAATTTCGGGTATTTTGAGCGAATGGTTGACTTGTACTACCATTCTCGATTCGATAATCATCTCTTTGTGCGGGGCCAAAATATTAAAATTACCAACACTATTCCCATAAAAATCGGTAGAAATTTCGACAATCGGATTAGTGGTTATCAAAAGCTGGTGTTGTAGCACCTCTTGATTGTCAAAATTGTGAGGAAACAAACGAATCTCGTTGTTACTCTCTTTGATAGGTAAGTTGTATTGGTGTTTTGTGAGGTGAACTATTTTGAATACGGCCATTTTTTTTAGGTGTATGAGAAGAATAATTTAGAAAAATCAGCCGAAAACTGAATCAATTGTGATTGAGTATCATTCAATACAGCTTCTAATTGTTCGTTGGTCAAGTTGTAATAATCGGTATATTGCACCATGCTTTTTAGTCTTCCAAATTGGTTTTGAAGTGTTTTAGCTTCGTGCGAAGTGTGATCTAAAGCAAGGTTACCCAGATATTTATCAATCAAATCTAAAGTATAGATTACAGAATGTGAAAAATCTTTGTTGAAAACCACATGTTGAGCAATTTTTCGATTGTGTGCAATATTGCTGTAACTTTTTAAATATTGTTCGTAACCAGACAACGAAAGCAGCAATCTTCTCCAATATAATAAATCTTCGTCGCCATCAAGATTGTAATCAATAGGCTTATAGTAAGCTTGTGTCATTGCAATAGTTTGCAAACAACGTTCTATGTTTTTACCAATGCTGGAGAAGCACCAGCCTAAACCTCTTGGCATGGTCACATGAAGTATTCCGTTGTACAACAAAAGATCATTTTTGAGTTTAGTAATGACTCCCGCCGCTTCATAGGTTTCTAACTTTTTGGGTAAATCAGGTGTAGTGGTGTAGTGATACAAAGAGTTGATATGCTCCCATAATTCTTTAGTAATTTTGTCTTGCGAGCCTCGAGCATTTTCTCGGGCTTTGCGAACTAAATTTTTAACAGAATCTACATTGTAGTTGTCGCTTATGATATATTTCAAAACAAAATTTGAATCATATTGCGATTCAATGATTTGATTTTTTGATAAATCAGTATAATATTCTAATAAAGGCCTATATCCTTGGGAGTCGTTCATTTCTTTATCAAAGGACAAGATATAGAAGGTGTTGAGTGTGAGCAACATTCCATCTGTTCTTTCCATATATCGGTTAAGCCAATACATTCCGTCTGCAACTCGGCTGAGCATATTTGTATCCATTTTTTTGTCATTGCGAGGAAAAGTCTTGTCCGCCGTAGAGGAAGCAATCTTAGCCTCTTGTTAATTCAATTTTTTACTCAATTATCCATGTGTCTTTACTTCCACCACCTTGAGAAGAGTTGACCACCAAAGATCCTTCGGTAAGTGCCACTCGAGTCAATCCACCCGGGACAATTTTCACACCATCTGGTCCAAATAAAGCATAAGGTCTTAAATCTACATGTCTCAATTTTAATTGACCATCTATAAGACAAGGCACTGTGCTGAGTTGAATAATTGGTTGTGCAATAAAATTTCTTGGATTGGCGAGAATTGCTTTTTTTCCTTTTTCAAGTTCCTCATCGGTAGCTTTATTACCCATTATCATACCATATCCCCCACTCTGATTGGTTTCTTTGATGACCATATTTCCCATATCGGCAAATACGAGTTCCCGTTCCTCTTTGTTTTCCATTTGGTATGTGGGAACATTTTTTAGAATAGGTTCTTCATTGAGGTAATATTTTATCATATCAGGCACATAAGCATAGACCGCTTTATCGTCTGCAACTCCGTTTCCTACTGCGTTTACTAAAGCCACATTTCCCATTTTATAGGAGCTGATAAGCCCTGGAACTCCCAGAGTACTATCAGATCTAAACACTAAAGGATCTAAGTAATCATCATCGAGACGTCTGTAAATCACATCTACTTGTTGAAGCCCAGAGGTGGTTTTCATGTAAACATTATTATTGTTTACCACTAAATCTCGCCCTTCAACTAAAGGAATTCCCATTTGTCTTGCCAAAAAAGTATGCTCATAATAGGCAGAATTATAGATTCCGGGAGTTAGTAAAACGACATTAGGATTCGAGATACTTCTTGGCGACATTGATATTAGGATGTTGTGTAAAACCATAGGATAATTATTCACCATACTTACTCGATTCGAATTAAGCATTTGTGGAAAAATTCGCTTGGTAACTTCTCGGTTTTCTAACATATAGCTCACACCACTGGGGCATCTAAGATTGTCTTCCAAAACATAAAACTCTCCTTTTTCACCTCGAATCAAATCGATACCGGCTATGTGAATGTGAATATTATGAGGTAATTTTATTCCGTGTACTTCTTGAAGATAATGAGGGCAAGATGATATTAAAGCCGCTGGAATTATGCCTTCTTTTATGATGCTTTGTTCGTTATAAACGTCCTCTAGAAACAAGTTTAGGGCTTTCAATCTTTGTATAATTCCCAATTCTACTTCGTTCCAATCTTTTTGAGTGATTATTCTTGGGATAATATCAAAAGGAAATATCCTTTCTATTCCTTGGTTGTCATCGCTATACACCGTGAAGGTAATGCCTTGGTTCATAAAAAAATCAGAAGCTTGTTTTTGCTTTTGTTCAATATTCTCGGGACTAAGGTTTTGTAAGGTCTGTAAAACGTTGCGGTACGAATTTCGCACTCCTTTACTCGAAAACATTTCGTCCCATCCGTTTGGGTTCAATTTAGGAATAGACTTCATCATATTTTGCATTATTAAATAGTCAACTTTTTAAATTATAATTTGTTAAAAAAATTGTTAAAAACAAATTTATTGTTTTATTTTAATCAAAACATTTGTTGTGCTGAATAATTGATAATTTATGTCAAATTCTTTTTTTTGAGTTTTATTTTTGACATTTTAATTATTTTTATGTCTCGTTTTTTCAATTCATCAATCCAACAAACACAAATAATCTCTATTAACCCCTGTAAAAGAAGGGGTTTTTTATAAAAAAACAAACTGTTTAAAGATTAAATATGCAAAAAACGGGGGTGTTTACAAAGTACATCGTTTTATACCGAGTATAATAAAATGATAGCTCAATTGAATAGTATTAACCTACAATAGTGAACTCTTTTTATAAATTTTTTAGCTTGACTTTGCGAAAAATATATTTATATCCTAAGTAATCCTCGAAATCCTCTAGCGGCATAATACGATTCAGCACCATTGTGATAAACAAAGACGTTACCATAACGAAAATCAGCAAAAATAGCCCCACCTAGTTTTCTAATCTCAGGAGGCGTTTGGATCCAACTTGATGTTTTGGTGTCAAAATTACCCAGCTGCTGTAGGTATTTATAGTTTTCTTCTGTCAATAGTTCTATGCCCATTTCTAATGCCATTGCGACAGCGCTATTTTTGGGTTTATTTTCCTTCCTTGAATCTAATGCTTCGCGGTCATAACAAATGCTTCTGCGGTCTTTAGGGCTTTCGGCCGAACAATCATAGATATGGTATTCGTTGGTAATTGTATCATAAAAAACAACATCGGGCTCGCCACCTGTCCTTTCCATTTCATGGAGCGACCATAGTTTCTCGGGGTTCGCTTCCAGCTTAGTTTGCACTTGATCCCAATCAAGAGTAGTGTGGCGATGTGTATTGTTATTAAAACGGTTTTTCAAAGTGCTCAGTAATGTGGCATGTTCCTCAGGTAACAACGTTTTTTTATTTTCCATGTCAGGATTGCTATAGCATTATTTTTAGTGTGACGGATGATTCAACCAAAAAAGTTTCGATTGAAACAAATGTAAACAAAAATAACCTTGAAGAGAAGAGAACAATTGTAGTTCAACAAAAAAGGTTATCGAATGACAACTGTATTTTTAAAACCTACGGAAACTAATTTTATTCTTAGCATTTATAAACTAAATGACTGGTTTTTTTATCAAATATTAACAATTATTGATCTGTATTTTTATCAATTATTGACAAATATTGATTTGTATTTTCATCAATTATTGACAAATATTGATTTGTATTTTTGTAAAAAAATTATCCATTAGATGCTGGCGGCAAGAACCAACTGTAGCGCAAGCAGTACTAACTAAAGAGTACTACTAAAAAAAGCCAATAAGCCTTTAGTTAAAACTTTAGATTTGGATAGCGAGGGATGGTAAACGTGTGCTATAAACATTTAATCCTGTGGATGGTTTGTGAGATTAATTTATATATTTGTACAGTGATAAAGTCTGACGGTTGGCAGACAAAGCGACCCAATATAGGGTTGATAGGGCTGATTTTGTCAGACCTATATACAAGTTATATGCCATTTCATCGAAATTCTGCATAAAACTACTTATTTATTATCATTGGAAACATTAGCTAAAAGGTCTGTTTTAACTGCTTCTAGCTGCTTTAAGGGATCAGCAGGAGGAATACCTGGAATTTGTTTACAAACTACTGCTGCGGTATAACTTTTAGTATCATAAAATTGTGCATTATGCTTTCCACTACCTTTACTTTTTTTTAAGTTTTCAGCAATAATACATCTGACGCTATGAATATAAATTGTCAAATCTTCGGCTTGTACAATGTCATCAATATTTAATGCAGAATGTGTATTATAATATGCTTTTTTAGGATCTAACTCCTTCATTATTGTAGCCTGAGAATTTCTTGAACTTTTATAAACTAAACAAACTCCAATTCCATTTATTCTAAACACGGAAGTGCGGTTAAGTTTTCTAGCTTTAATTGCAGCTCCAGCACATTCGATGGAAGTATTATTGTATACTAATTTCATAAATCCAATCTGTAAGTAGGTACTTTTTCTGATTCATAACGTAGAATCAGTTTTGAGACATTTTCAAAAGGAATAGAAAACATCTCCGCAACTTCTTGTTCATCAAATTGTCTATGCGAAATCTTGTGAATAATCTTAATTGCAATATTAAAATCTTCTTGAGAAAAATCATTTAATGGTTCAATAACATAACGCTTCTCAAATTTTTCAAGTTCATAAATAAATTCCTCTTCATTAATCATTTCGTGGTCAAGGCTCTGTGATAATTGAAGATAATCTATTTTTTTCCACAAATTTCCAATTGCAGTAATTAAAATTTTCTCTCTTGCTTCATTTGCTGTATAACTTCCAAAATATGACTTTAGATGTGGCGTCAAAATTCCACGACAAACATTAACACTGTCGTTTTCAACTGTAGAAAGAAAATATGTGGACGCAGATACAGCCTTATAACCGAAAGGAGCAAAATTCTTTACAGCACTAGTGCAATCTTCATCTATAAAAAATTTATTTGAATTCATATATATCAATTATTCTTTGTGACTCTTCATAATATTGACTACTTTCATCTAACACAGATAAAATCAATTTATTATTATCTTCATCATTATTTAGGTCAATATGATAATTAAACACAAAAGTTAAAACCTTTTCTTCTATATTATCCTCAATTCTTGATAACGTTGCTGGCTTAATTTCTAGTTTCAATCTTGCATCTTTGAATGTCTTACTTAAATAAAGACCGTAAGCTGCATCATCTGTATCAAAAAAATTTTTAGATATTTTTTCCTCTCTATTAAAAAATAAATCTTTCGTTAGATGAATAATATTCTCATTTTTATCTCCAAATAAAAACCAATGTAAATTAATTCCCATCGCACTTGCAACTAGGTTGGAAGTACCAACAATAATCTTTGCTATGCTAGTTGCTCTAACTATATCACTATTTTGCTGAATATCATTTATAACAACTTGATGAGGCATAATTGTAACGTGAAGTTCAGATGTAATCAACCGACTAATTTCGGGTGTAAATATCGAATCTTCCAAAATATCATCTTCAGTTGTAATATTGTTTTTAATAAAAAAATATTTATCAAATAAAGAGGCTTTAAACTCTCCAACTAATACTACATTTTTAACTGCTAAATTAATGTTCATTTTAAAAATTTTCAAATTATGCACAAAAGTACGTATTTATACTTTATAAATTTGTTGCAATATAAAACAAATATCTATTGCAAATTAATTTAAAATTATAAAAACTGCTAATAAGTAATATTTATTTTAAACAGATGATTATTTATTTTAAAAATTTTATAAAATAAAAAAAATGTTTTTCTGTCAGCATTTTATAATGTTAAATTTTAAAGGATAATGAATATTTCATATATATACAAAAGAAACGGCATATAACAGCAAGGGTTTCGTTGGGTGCGGAGCACCAACAATGAAACCCGTGTTGAACGGAACCAGCTCTGCGAAGTGTGTATAAGTTATAACAACAAAATGTTATCGTGATTGCTGTGCGAATGTCTCCCGACTTCGCACCCGTTCCAATAATCCTGACAGTTAATAAAGCCAAACAAAATATTTATTTGTATTGAAAACTACTATATTCGGAAAAAAAGGCTATGACCAAATCACTCACGGAAAAAGTCGGGAGACTTTTATAAGATTTGCTGTTTTCAATAACATTTCAAAAAATAGCTCAAAGTCTGAAGACTTTGCGCAGCGGGGAATATTGATTTAACATTATTATTTGTTGAATCAATGTTAAAAACCGCTGATTCACAAAATTCTAGCACAAGTTTGAATAAGGAAATTACAAATGAACAAGGTGTGAAAGATATTCAAAATTATTATCAAAATAATAAAAAACATATAGACAAACAATTATTAGCATTAAAAAAATCAATCGAGAATTTACTTAAAATATGATGAATAATTAAAGTCACTTCCAATATCTAACAAATTACACTAAAAAAACTTTTCTTGATAAGTTTAGAGTTTTTTCGTCTGTATCAATTGATAATCCAATTAGGAACTGTCATTCCTCTATTTAATCAATAAATTATATTGAAATACAAATATTTACAAAAAAAGTTGTTTAAAAAATCGGCTTTTCAAAACACAATTTTTTACCTAAATTTGCATAATTAATTTATAGAAATAATGAGCAAGAAACTTATCCGATTTGATTGGGCAATAAAAAGACTTTTGAGAAACAAAGCCAACTTTGTTATGCTTGAAGGTTTTTTGAGCGAACTTTTGTTTGACAACATCAAAATTGAACAAATTCTTGAAAGCGAGAGCAATCAATAGTATAACGATGACAAATTCAATCGTGTAGATATCCTTACTCATAATTCAAAAAATGAATTGATTATAATTGAAATTCAAAGCACTTATGAGATAGACTATTTTCATAGAATGGCTTATGGCGTTTCAAAATCAATTTCCGAAAACTTAAAACTTGGGCAGAAATATTCTGAAATTAAAAAAGTGATTTCCATAAACATCGTTTATTTTGACCTTGGACAAGGACAAGATTCTATCTATCGTGGAAGGACAGATTTTAAAGGTTTGCATCAAAACGATATATTAGGATTATCAGAAAAACAAAAGCAAACTTTTGTAAAACAAGCAGTTGCCGATATTTTTCCAGAATATTATTTATTAAAAGTAAATCAATTCAACGATGTGGCAGAAGACACCTTGGATGAATGGGTTTACTTCCTTAAAAACAGTGAAGTAAAAGACGACTTCAAAGCCAAAGGATTAAAAGAAGCCAACGAAGTTTTAGACATTATGCGTCTTGAAAAAGAAGACCAATATGGCTATAACAGATATTTAGATAGTTTGCACTTAAAAGCAAGTGAGGTTTTTTCTTTGCAAACTGAGGCGGAGTTTAAAATTAAAGAAGGTATTGCAAAGAAATCAATAAAAAAGGGATTTGATAATGAAACAATTTCTGAAATTACAAGTTTAACAATTTTGAAAATACAAGAGTTGAGAAACGAAACGGAGAATTAAATCTTCTGCCAGCAGCCGTTTTGATATAGTGGGGTTTCGCTTATAAACTGAAAGTTTGTTTTGTGTTTTAAAATTCAGTCATCAACTGAAAGTTTAGGCTTGTTTTATCCCCACCATCTCAAAGCGACAGGACGTTTGCGCTCTTTGTAAAGTAATAAACTAGAAAGTTGAAATAAGAAACAATGGAAGCGCTATTTAAATACTTAAATAATATTACTCCTATTTCGGACAAAACCTGGACTTTGCTGAAAGATATTTTTATTCAGAAAGAATTACAAAAGCTGGACTATTTTTGTACTGTTGACAAAGTAGCCACTAAAATTGCATTTTTACAAGAAGGGGTGGTTCGATCATTTTACACCAATAACGAAGGACAGGAATTAAACAAAAACTTCTTTATAGCTCCTGCTTTTATTGGAGCATATTCTTCCCTAATCACTCAAACACCTAATAAACTGGCCCAACAAGCCTTGACAAATTGCATAATTTGGGAAACAGATTATGCCAATATCAAACAACTATATGACATTTGTACTGACCTTGAAAGATTAGGAAGGCTTATAGCAGAATATTATTTTGTAGAAAAAGAAATACGAGAGGTCAA
>JAYVIK010000239.1:0-3087 GCA_043770265.1 Flavobacterium sp.
TGGTTGTCAATCCCGAAGCTATAATTTGCAATTCATCGGTAACGGCTATTCCTGTGCGTTTTTGTCCGTAATCTATGGCGAGAATTCTTGGCATTTATTTAGGAGTCTTTATATTTTCTTTAGATATGATAATTGTTTTATTTTTTTTAAACGAATAATTGCAATTCCATTTTCATTCATTGCTGTTTAATTTATTTCGTAACTTTTTTTTAAACCAAATAAAGCTTGCACAAAGTATTTAAGTCTATTTTTTTATTGTTTCAATAGGAACAGTCACTGGATTCTGTAATGAAATCATATTCGATAACAATTTATATGCTCCAGAAACTCCTTCTGGCAATTCCCTGAAAAAACTTAAACCGGTGTAAATATAATATCCTTTTCCGAACGGTGCTATTAATAAAGCGCCATTTTTTGGTGTTTCCCCTTTATCGTTTGAAGATAAAATTGGAGTAAAAGCTTTGTCAAATTCATTCGGATAATACAATCCTTGCTCCTGTTTCCAACCTTGAAAATCTTTGGCAGTAATCGCATTTGGTAAATTCAAAACGGGATGATTGGGTGCCAAAAAACGAACCTCAGCATTTTCTTCTGTCACTCTATCCCGAGAAATTTTAATGGGAAACGGAGCAACATTTTCAGTAACCAAATCATTTGGAGTATTGTATTGCACCAGCATTGTTTTGCCTCCTTTTACAAAATCAAAAAGGATATTTTGTTTGTTTGCCAAAGATTTTACCGTATTATAAGCACGAACCCCGGTCATAACGACATCAAAATTAGTCAGTTTTTCAGGAGAAATTTCATCAGGATTCAATAGTGTTACTTTGTAACCCATTTGTGTCAAACTATTAGGAACATCATCGCCAGCTCCCATAATATAGGCAATTCTTTTATTATTCGTTTTCAAATCCATTCGAATGAATTTTGATTCCGAAGGTTTTAACACTTGCTGTTTTGTAATATGGTCAAAATCGATGATGATTTGTTCTTTATCGTATCGTTTGCCGTCAACAATGGCAACCGCTTTAGCCACAGCTTCCTCTTGAAAATTGGGAGGTGTTACTTCAAAATAGACTGTTTGTTCAGTGCCTTTTTTGTCCAAATTAAAAGGAATAGATTTGGGTAAAACTATCCAATTTTTTGGTAACTCAAGTTGTAAATCACCTTTTAAATTATCTTTTCCAGCCTTAATTTTTACGGCAATGTATTTCTTTTTAGTAGTTGTAAAAAGTGATACTTTGTCCAAAATACTTGTGGTAACTTCAGGAACAATGTCTAAATAATTATACACTTCGCCTTTTACATCGTCATTGTATTTGAATATTACTGTTCGTTCCATTGGGATTTCACTACCAGCAATCAATATATTAAATACCACTTTCACTTCCCGAATAATATCAGGAATTCCAATATTTTTTTGGTCGGCAACAGCGTAAATTCCTTCGGTTCCTTTTTCTTTTAGCCAATAAGGCTGTGTGAATTCGAGGCTGGCCGGCAATTGAAAATCAAGAGAACTATTTTGCACAACATTAGGCAGTAAAACCCGATTTTGGGGTGTTTTATTTCCATCAGGCAAAGTGGTCAAACTAACTAATTTCACATCGGCTGAACTTCTATTTATGACCTCAATCTTCAATTTTATTAGACTTTCGGGTGTTGCTTCCTGATTTTGCGCCACTGCTTCGAGATACAAACCTGCACAAGCAGCAATTGTGTTTTTAATTTCTTCCGATTTAATTGGTTTCAAATGATTTTCGTCTAATGCTTGAATCATTGAATAGGCTTTTACTAAATCGGGAATACTCGCGGATGGAGTTGTAAAATCAAAATCATTTGCGATTTTCGTAAGCAATTCTCCAATAGGCTTCCCTCCTTTTACACGATTCCAAGAAGTATCAATTCCTTCGAAAATGGAAGTTTTATCTTGTAAAAAGGCGCCATTTATGTGCTCTAAATATTCCGTTTCTTCTCCTCGGCTTCCGGTACTTCCAAAACCTTGTGATTGATGACAACTGCGACTCAATGCGGCTATTTCCTGATTTGATTTTCCGATTGATGAATAATAGACTCCAGTTTGAATGGATAATAAATTGGTTTTATCGGCAGCATTAAATTTTTCTTGGCTACCATAAAACCACCAAGAAGTATTGAAAAATTGACGTTTGGTTTGCCAAGGTTGTACCCAATTCAATTGCTCTGGGAAAACCGATGGATCATTGGCTTTATTAAAACTTTCAACACTCAAAATAGCCGAAGCCGAATGATGGCCGTGCGTATTTCCGGCTGTTCGATGATCAAAACGATTGATAATAACATCAGGTTGAAATTTTCGAATGGCAAAAATAATATCAGCGAGTACTTTTTCTTTGTCCCAAATTTCTAATGTTTCGTCAGGATTTTTAGAAAAACCAAAATCATTGGCACGCGTAAATAACTGTTCACCACCATCAATTTTTCTGGCTTCAATCAATTCTTGTGTTCTTATCACTCCTAGTAATTCTCTTAGTTGAGAGCCAATCAAGTTTTGACCACCATCGCCTCTTGTCAGTGATAAATAGGCAGTTCTTGCTTTGGTCTCATTGGATAAATAGGATATTAGTCGGGTGTTCTCGTCATCGGGATGTGCCGCAATATAAAGTACTGAACCTAAAAAATTCAATTTCTGAATTTGATTGTATATTTCTATAGAATTAGGTTTTTGAGGTTGTTGTGCGTAAATAATTTGGAAAGAAAGAAGGAAAATAACAAGAAATGAAATCAAAAATTTCTGCATTTGTTTGAAATTTAGTTAGCAATTAGTCCAAATGTAGTAATTAAACATTTATTCTTTATAAACTATTTAACAAAAATTGAACCAAATAAAATAAAATTCAACAATTTTAAAGAAACTTATACATCGAAAATTTATTTATAAATCACAGTTCTTGGTTTGCCCAAACCAAAATCTTGAAACCCAAAATCCGAAGTTTCTAATGCGTTTGTTTTTAAAACATTGTTGCCATTTCCAGGAATTGTTGGGTAATATGCTAGCGAAATTTGGAAAGTACGAAACACCAAATAATCATTTGTGATTAGGAATCCAAC
>JAYVIK010000240.1:0-8477 GCA_043770265.1 Flavobacterium sp.
ACTAATTTTATTTCTTTCTAAGAATTCGTGTTATTAAAAACATTTCTAATTCGTGTTTATTAGTGTAATTCGTGGCGGAAATTTTTAAAAGCGAATGCCCTGAGGCAAGAAAAAAATGAAAAGTATTAAAATAATAACTAGTATCTTTACAAAACCAACAACCCAAATTCCCTCAAAGTTTTCACCGGTTTTGAATACCAAAACAATTCAAAATCTTCCAAATGAGTTTCAAAATCGAATTTTATTTCCTGAAAAGTGTAAATTTTAGATTTAGAAACGGAAATTTTTTCAAGCATTTGTACCAACCATTCTCCCTCATTCTTACCTGTTTGAATAGTGAAACTTTCTTTCTTGTCGTGAAAAGTCAAAATCATCATTTCCCAAGAGTTTCCTTTTTTGGATTTCGTAAATTCTTCAACAAAAGGCTTTCCTCCTAGCCAAACAATTTTGGCTGTTGGTTTTGTATTGAAATTTTCTTCCTTTTCTAAAGCATTGGAAATAAAATCAGGATGGATTTTTGTTTTAGGAATTTTAAAATCGAACCAATCTTGTAATTCGTAGTCAAAACAAATCCCGTGCATAAAGTTGAAAAGCGATTTCTTTAATCCAAAACTGAATTTATCGTGACGGATTCCAGTTTTGTCCACATAATTAATATCGTTATTGGCAAAAACCTCCCCTAACCCCTCCAAAGAAGGGGAAATAGGAACAACACCAAATTTCTCGGGATACATTCCCACGGGACTGTGAGCCGTCATCGCAAACTGATGCCAAAATCCCGATTGCAAAACGCCAACTTCAAACAATTGACGCACCATTTCGAGACTGTCCACTGTTTCCTGAACAGTTTGTGTGGGATAACCGTACATCAAATAAGCGTGTACCATAACTCCGGCTTCGGTAAAATTTCGGGTGACTTTGGCTACTTGTTCTACAGTTACACCTTTATCTATAAGTTCCAACAATCTGTCCGAAGCCACTTCGAGTCCACCGGAAACTGCGATACAACCCGAAGCTTTAAGCAACAAACACAAATCTCGAGTAAAACTTTTCTCGAATCGAATGTTTGTCCACCAAGTAACCGATAATTTCCGGCGTAGAATTTCGAGTGCCAAAGCTCTCATCAAAGCAGGTGGCGCAGCTTCATCTACATAATGAAAACCATTTTGTCCCGTTTGTGCTATCATTTCCTCCATTCGATCGCACAATAAATTGGCGGCTATGGGTTCGTATAGTTTGATGTAATCTAATGAAATATCACAAAAAGTACATTTACCCCAATAACAACCGTGTGCCATAGTGAGTTTGTTCCATCGGCCGTCGCTCCACATTCGGTGCATTGGATTCACAATTTCAATCACCGAAATGTATTTGTCCAAAAACAAATCAGAATAATCAGGAGTTCCAACTTCGGATTGCTTGTAGTCGCTTCGGGTAGAATTATTTTTGTAAACTACTTTTCCGTTTTCCAATAAAAAAGTACGTTTGTAGGTTCTGTTCTCCCCTCCTTCGGAGGGGTCGGGGGAGGACAATAGTTCCACCGGCAATTCGCCGTCATCTAAAGTAATATAATCAAAAAACTCAAAAACTCGAGCGTCAGAAAGCGAACGCAATTCGGTATTGGGAAAACCGCCACCCATAGCTGTTTTGATATTTGGATGGTGTTTTTTTACATATTGTGCAGATCGAAAAGCGGAATATAAATTACCTGGAAAAGGTACCGAAATCAAGAATAATTCGGGTTGAATAGTTTCGATTCTTTCCTTTAAAAGTGAAATCAGAATTTTATCGATATACGTTGGTTCTTCTTTTAAAGCAGCATATAATTCATCGAAAGAATTGGCGCTTCGTCCCAAACGTTCCGCATAACGGCTGAAACCAAAATTAGTATCGACACATTCCACAATAAAATCGGAAATATCTTCGAGGTATAATGTCGCCAAATGCTTGGCTTTATCCTGAGTTCCCATGGTTCCAAAAGCCCAATCCAATTCCTCCAATTGTACAAAACGAGAGGCCTCCGGCAAATAATCTTCCTGACAAATTTGCAATGCCAAGGTAGGACTTTTCCCTTGGAGAAAAGCAATAACCGAATCGATGGTTTTGATGTATTCGTCTTTTAGAGCTAAAATCCTCTTGGAATTATCCGAAATATTTTGGTCGGAAACTTTAAACTTTAAACCTGAAACTTTAAACAAATTTTCTAATCCTTCTTTCGAAAACAATTTCAAAATCACTTCTATACCCAAATCCGCTTGTGTTGCCGAAATGTTTTTGGTGTTCAAAAACCCTTTGATATAAGCCGTTGCTGGATACGGTGTATTCAATTGGGTAAAGGGTGGCGTGATGAGGAAGAGTTTGGTTTTCAAAGGAATTGTTTTGTGCAAAAATAGGGTATTTTAGAAAAGATTTGGATTCATTTACCAACAACTTAATAATTTTAAAGTTTTAAATAGAACCATTTCTGAGCTATTTACACTCGACAAATACCAACTGTATAAAAGAAAAAACGTAAGATCAAATACTAAACAAGATTTAATTACAAAAAGGTATATTTGCCAGCAAGAAAAAAAATAATGAAAATAATTCTTACCGGTGCAACAGGAGTTTTGGGTTCACATATCATGTATGAGATTTTGGAACTTTTTATAAAAAAGCCAAATGGCAATAACAAACTCTTTATTATCGCCCGAGATAATGGTAAAAATTCAGCCCAAAATCGCATCAACGAATTGCTGTCTAATTATTATACTCCAAAAATTATCCAAAATGTTGGACTAAATCAACTGAACAACTGTATCGAAATCATTGGCGAAGACGCCGTTGTTAACGGAAATATATTTTTAGAAAAAACAAAAGGAGCCTACCTGATTCATTCCGCTGGATATGTCAATCTCTCGACCGATGAGGCATTAAAAGAGAAAATATTCAACGAAAATGTGCAACTTACAAAGAAGCTTTTTTCGGTTTTACATCCTCATATCAAAAAATTCATTTATATCGGAACCGCTTTTTCGTCTGGAGCGAGAAGGGGTTTGATTGCAAATGATTTTCATACTTTAGATTTTAAACCAGAGCATCGTAATTCTTATGAATGTGCCAAATTCCATTCAGAGAACTTTATTGCCAGAGAATGTAACACCAAAAGATTACCGTTTCAAATTCTTCGTCCAAGTGTTATTGGCGGTAAGATGCTAGGAGCAGAAAACAACTATTTCATTCCGAAATATATGGTCTTTTATCTTTTGGCGAAGTTTTTTTATTTATCGGCAAAACGGAAAGGCAAACAAGAAAATGTTCGGATTATCGTCAATACCGAAACCAGTTTGAACATTATCCCAGTGGATTATGTAGCCAAAGTTGTTGTCAATACATTCGAGAATGATACTATCGAACAACTGAACATCGTACATCATACCAGTTTTAATATGATAAAAGGTTTAGAAATTATTATGAATGAAGTAGGTTATACAAATTTTACATTTATATCAGATGAAGCGGATTTTCAATACAAAAATGCCATCGAAAAAATGTATTATGAAAGTATAGGAAAGCATTTAAAACCATACTTTATAACGGAAGCCAATGAATATGACACCACTGTATTGAATTCAATTCTTGAAATTCCAAAATTAGACAAAGAAGCGTTTACTAATATGATTCGGTATGCCATTGCAAATGATTTTCAAGATATTAAGGTTTAAAATAAGAACTAGAATTTAACAGCTACTTTAATTTTTTTAACTCTTTGAATATGATGTAGGAATAAACAATTGGTACAATTGAAATTATTGCAGTAATACCTAAAAAAATGTAAAAATTGATATTTTCAGTAAGAACCAAACTAAAAATCACGATTAATAATCCGCCAAAAATCCATAATTTACCGGCTAAAATGTGCGTTAGTTTCCAAACTTCTTCACTCTCTAAAGTCCAAGGTGTTTTTATTCCAAGAAAATAATTTTGCTTAATTACTTTGAAATAATTACCCAAAGCCATAAACAACAATCCTACCAAAACAAAAACAATACTCGGACTTGAAAGCGTTTGACTATTAGATGAATGTAAAATGAAAAGCGCCAAAATCGACATGAAAATAACCAACATAAATTTTATTTGGTAGTACTTCCCTCCCATTAATTCCACTCGGTTTTTGGGATCAATTTTTGGAATGAAAAGCATTAAAAAATAAGTCAAAACTGGTAATAAAAAAAGGATTCCAATCAAAGCATATTTAGTTCCCCAATCGTCAATTTCTCCTTTATAATTCCAATGAATCGGAACTTTTTCTGGTAAACTATTCCACAAATACCCTAAATACATAAAAGGCAGCAACACAAATCCAATAATTGGAAGTTCTTTTTTTAAAGTTGTATTCATCGTTTTATTTTTTAAAAGTTAAAATCCATTTCAAAACGTCTTCCATAACGGTAGTATTCAAAGAGTAAATAACAAATTGCCCTTTTTTTTCGGAAGAGATTAAATCGGCACGTTTCAAAATATCCAAATGATGAGAAATACTAGGTTTCGAAATGTTGAAATAATCTGCAATTTCACCAGCAGATAAATCTTTAACTTTCAAAAGCTCTAGAATTTCTCTTCTAGTTTCGTCATTCAACGCTTTGAAAATGGAATTCATAATTCATTTATATATTTAGACAAATATCTAAATACTTATTGAATAAACAAAATAAAAATAGATTTTATTTAAAAATGGTCAAAGATTAAAACTTTTCTTCCTTATTTCTAATCATTAAAAGTGCCAAAACCGATATCAAGGCAGCAATTGATAAATACAAACCAACATACCCAATTCCATAATTTTTGGCCAACCAAATAGCAATTAAAGGTGCAAAAGAAGCGCCAAAAATTCCAGCCAAATTAAAAGTTAAAGAAGCACCAGAATAGCGAACTTCAGTTGGGAATAACTCCGATAAAAATGTTCCAACGGGTCCGTAAGTAAGTCCCATTAAACCCATTCCGATACAAACAAAAATAGTGATCATTGGCGTGCTTCCCGATTCCATAAAGAACGAAAAACTGAATCCAAAAAGTAAAATTAAGGTGGAAATTATAATCAAAATCCTTTTTCGTCCGAACTTATCGGCCAAAATAGCAGAAACTGGAATACCAACCACAAAAAACAAAATCGAAAACAGCTGAATGATTAAAAAATCACGTCTTGAAAATCCTAAATCAGAAGTTGCCCAACTCAAACTAAAAACAGTCATTAAATAGAAGGTTACAAAAGTCGCCACGGCAGCAAAAGTTCCAAAAATCAATTCCCTTTTATAGGATTGAAAAATTGTCATTATCGGAATTTTTACTTGCTTATTGGTTTCCAAAGCATTAGCAAACGAGGGAGTTTCGGTAATTTTCAAACGAATATAAAAACCAACTACCACCAATAATGAACTAGCAATAAATGGAATTCTCCAACCGAAATCAAAAAATTGCTTTTCGGTTAATAAATCACTCAACAAAAGGAAAGTTCCTCCTGATAGCAACAAACCAATTGGCGCACCTAGTTGCGGAAACATTCCATACCAAGCGCGTTTTCCTGGGGGTGCATTTTCGATAGCCAACAAAACAGCACCACCCCATTCGCCACCCAAACCCAAACCTTGACCAAAACGGCAAAGCATTAATAGTAAAGGCGCAACAATTCCAATACTATGATATGTAGGCAATAATCCAATGGCAACCGTAGAAATTCCCATCGTTAATAAAGCGGCAACCAATGTTGCTTTGCGACCAATTTTATCTCCAAAATGTCCAAAAACGGCAGAACCAATAGGTCTTGCAAAAAATGCAATAGAAAAAGTCGCTAAAGATTCGATGGTAGAAGTTGTAGGATCTGAACCCGGAAAAAACAATTGCGGAAACACTAATACCGCTGCATTAGCATAAATATAAAAATCGAAAAACTCTATGGTTGTGCCTATCAAACTGCCAAAAAGTACGTGTCCCAAGGAATTTACTTTCGTCGGATTGGAATTATTTTTCATATTGAATTTTCTAATTTTCGATAAAAATGATGCTAATTTTCGAAACAAACAAATATTTAGTTCCAATAATTTTTCACTAAATTAGCGTCAAATAAACTCCAATATGCCAACAGACTGTATTAGCTATCAAAATTCGGGATATTTCTCTCCTTTAATGAATGATTATTTAGAGCAAAAATCAAATTTACAGTCCCTTTACAATCGGTTTCCAAATCTCGAAAATTTTGAAGCACAAATTGAAGAAAAAAAAATCAATTTCCACTCCCCAGCCCTCTCCGAAGGAGAGGTAGAAGAAATAAATAACAAAGCTATTTCTTGTAATAAAAGAGAAATTTTAGTTTCTGTTTTAGAAGCACAATATGCTCAAATAAATGCTTCGGAAACAACTTTAAACAATATTAAACTTTTAAACAATTCCAATACTTTCACCATTACAACCGGTCATCAACTGAATCTATTTTCTGGACCTTTGTATTTCTTGTATAAAATCATTTCGACTATTAATCTGACCAAGGAATTAAAAGCAAAATATCCATCACAAAACTTTGTACCAATTTATTGGATGGCAACGGAAGACCACGATTTTGACGAAATAAATTACTTCAATTTCAAAGGCAGAAAGTTTCGCTGGAACACCGAAAGCACCGGTCCCGTGGGACGATTATCCACCGAAGGCTTGGCAGAATTTTTTGAAGTTTATGCTCAAGAATTGGGTTCAGGAAAAAATGCTGAAACAATCAAAAAGCTCTTTCAAGAATCGTATTTGAATCATTCTACTTTGGCTGATGCTACTCGTTTCTTGGCTAACGAACTTTTTGGCGAATACGGATTGGTTATTCTCGATGCCGATGATCTAGATTTAAAACGAACTTTTATCCCTTGTATAAAGGAAGAATTAACAAAGCAAACGTCGTATAAAAAAGTCAGTGAAACAATTGAGAAATTAAAAAATTACACCATTCAAGTCAATCCTCGGGAGATTAATTTGTTTTATATGGAAGACAATTTGCGGGAACGTATTATTTTAGAAAATGGAATTTATAAAGTAAATAACACCCAAACAGCATTCTCAGAAACCGAAATTTTAGAATTAGTAGAAAGCCATCCCGAAAAATTCAGTCCCAACGTGATTATGCGTCCGTTGTACCAAGAAGTGATTTTGCCTAATTTATGCTACATTGGCGGAGGTGGAGAAATTGCGTATTGGCTGGAACTGAAATCTTTTTTCGATGCTGTAAAAGTTACTTTTCCGATACTATTACTCCGAAATTCAGTGCTATTGGCTACCGAAAAACAAGCAAAAAAAGCAGATACCTTAGGGTTGACTTGGAAAGATTTATTTTCGAAACAAAGCGATTTAGTCAATACAAAAACAGCGGAATTATCGGAATTCCCAATTGATTTTTCTATTCAAAAAGAACATTTACAAAAACAATTCGAAGACCTATTAGCAATAGCCAATCAAACCGACAAATCTTTTCTTGGAGCAGTAAAAGCGCAAGAAGCCAAACAAATACGAGGTTTAGAAAATTTAGAAAAACGTTTGTTAAAAGCCCAAAAACGAAACCATTCAGCAACATTAGATCGAATTACCAATTTGCAAAACGAATTGTTTCCCAATAAAAGTTTACAGGAACGTCAGGCCAATTTTTCAGAGTTTTATATTGACAATGGAGATACTTTTCTTCTTCAACTTTTCAATCAATTAAAACCTTTAGAAAACAATTTCAATAAAATAATACTGCCATAAATAGGGAATTTCAAATTATTACCAATAAATTGATGATTTGATAAAATCAATTCGCAAAAAAGTTCTATTTTTGCACAAAATTTATAAAAAAACAAAAAATGGCTACTAATAGAACTTTTACAATGATTAAACCCGATGCTGTCAAAAACGGACACATTGGAAATATTTTAGCAATGATAACCAATTCAGGTTTCAAAATCGTTTCATTGAAACTAACACAATTAACAATTGCGGACGCACAAGCTTTTTATGCCGTTCACGCTGAGAGACCTTTCTACGGAGAATTAGTAGCATTTATGTCTAGCGGACCAATTGTTGCCGCTATTCTAGAAAAAGAAAATGCTGTTGCCGATTTCAGAACTTTGATTGGAGCAACAAATCCAGCCGATGCTGCTGAAGGAACGATCCGTAAAGCTTATGCAACTTCAATGGGAGAAAACGCAGTTCACGGTTCTGACAGTGATGAAAATGCAGCTATCGAAGGTGCTTTTCATTTTTCAGGAAGAGAGCAGTTTTAGTATTTAGTGATCAGTTTTTTAGTATTCAGTAGAAGCTAACAGTAACTAATTGCAGATAAAACAGAAAATCCAGTTTCAGAATTTGAAACTGGATTTTTCTTTTAGGTTTAATAGTCAAAAATAGTTGGTAAAAATGCTGTAAAGCATTATAAAATATGATGTTTCCAAAAGTTTATTGAAATTCGTTTCAATAAACTTTTT
>JAYVIK010000241.1:0-24926 GCA_043770265.1 Flavobacterium sp.
GATAGGATATAATACCATTCCCACATAAATACTTTTTTCATTTCCTAGTTTCTTGCTAGTCCATCGTATCAATCCTCCTTGAACGAGACTTACTAAAACACCAACAACACCCAGCGAAATTCCGACCATTTTTTCGTCCCAGCGAAATTTGTACATTGTAAAATAACTCCAGTTGCTTTCTACTGCGTGCGATGCTACATAAATCAAAAACAAAGCAAACAATAATCCATATAGTGAAGGGTATTTTTTTAAATTTAAAAATGCACCAATTGGATTGGCTCTTTTAAAATTAAAGTCTCTTCTATTTTCTTTTGACAACGATTCGGGTAAAATAAAATAACCATAAACGAAATTCAGCATGCACAAAACCGCTGCCGCATAAAACGGAATTCTAGATCCGTAATGCCCTAAAACACCCCCTATAACAGGTCCGATTATAAATCCTAGCCCAAAAGCCACACCAATCATTCCAAAGTTTTTAGCTCTATTTTCTGGAGTACTCACATCTGCTATATATGCCGAAGCGGTGGAAATACTTGCACCTGTTAACCCTGCAATTATTCTTCCTATAAATAGCCAGGTAATAGTTGGAGCAAAAGCCAATACTATATAATCTAATGAAAAGGCAAAAAGTGAAATCAAAATAATGGGTCTTCGCCCAAATTTATCACTCAAATTACCTATTAGGGGAGCAAACATAAATTGGGTAATGGCATAAGCAAATGTCAACCAACCACCATATTTTGCCGCTTCGCTAACATCTGCTTGTATTAATTCTTGAATCAATTTTGGAATTACTGGAATGATAATGCCCCAACCAGTAATGTCAATCAAGAGCGTAATAAAAATAAAACCTATAGCAGCCTGCTTTTTTGCTTTAGACATAAATAAAATATTGGTGGGCAAATCTACAAAAAAAAACCAGTTTGAAAAATCAAACTAGTTTTTAGATAAATTTTATCTTGATTATTACATTTCAAATGCCTTCTTAGGATTTCCACCACAAAGCAATTCTACTGGGTTTTCTAAAGCTTCTTTTACGGCAACCAAGAATCCAACTGACTCACGGCCGTCAATAATCCTATGGTCATAAGACAATGCCACGTACATCATTGGGTGAATTTCTACTTTACCGTTTACGGCAATTGGACGCTCAATAATATTGTGCATTCCAAGGATTCCAGATTGTGGCGGGTTGATAATTGGAATTTCCAAAAAAATCTAGTGGTGTACATTGAAAAATCTTGAATTGATCTGTTGATATTCGATTTATCCCACGTAAACTTGGCGTTGATGGCGAACAAAGCCAAACCAGTTCACGGTATTATTGGCGCTGATGTTTAAATGAAAGGCAAAGGAATTATAGATTACTATAATCAATGGTTGTATTTGCTATAGTAATTGTTTTCAAGGTTCAAAAACTGAAATTACAAAACTAAAATAAAAACCCCCAAACTCCTAAAAAATTGGAATTTGGGGGTTTTTGTACTAAAATTAAATAAACTACAATTTTACTGACTTCGTGCTATCATTTAAATCTATTGAAAAAATTTCTTTCCCCTTAACACCGTAACTGCCACTAACGTCAAGTACCACCTGATCATAAATACACGGAATTATTTCTTTTTTAGTTAACAAATTGTAAACTCCAATTTTTTCTTTTTGTTTTACTAGTACAATATTATTTGTTTCACCAATAATTTCGTCATAGTTCGATTCCATTACTTGTTGTCCTAACATATCTAGCAGACCTGTTTTATTATTGTTTTGAAACATTAAATAACTATATCTTACTTCGGAATAATAAGTTCCCTCTTTACTTAAATAAGGAATTGGAAAAATTTTAGAATATTCTTCTGCAGAAATTTGCTGACCATTTTTATCGAGCAAAATAAATTTTTTGTTCTTTTTGGCAATAAATACAAAACTGTTAGAATAGTTACTATTTTTATTTACTTTCTCTATCGATTCGTATTCACAGGGAACTATTAGTTTACCAAAGGAATCCAGAATTCCAAATAAATTGTTTTTTTCTACAATAAATGTTTCATTTTCAATATTGATGTTATCATATTCGCAAGTAACTATTTCAGTAGGAGAACCGTTATTTACTTGAATTAATCCACATTTATTATTTTTAATGGTTTTCAAATTATTGGAAGAACCAGTATTGATCTGGTCATATTCAAATGGTAACGAAATTTTACCATTTATTAAGACACATCCGTATTTTCCATCTTTATTGATTGCCAAGAATGAACCATCATTATATGGGTAAGTTTTGATATCCTTGTATTCAATTGGTAAAATAATATTTTCATTTTCATCAATTATACCCATTCTGTCATTGAACTTAACAATAAAATTTTTGCTATTGCTAACGATATTGATTTGATTGTACCATTTTTTGAATTTTGGCTTGTTATCAATAGAAACCAGGTTAAATCCTTTCTCATTATTAACTCTAAAATAGTTGCTCTTTTCTATAGTTTGAATGGTTCCGTATGAACAAGGAATCATAAACTTATCATTTAAAAGACTGTACAAACCTTGTTGGTTTGTTTTTTTATCTTGCAAGATAAAATAGTTTTCTATTCCAGAAATACTGTTTATCTCAGCCCATTTAAACGGAATTAAAACTTTATGATCTCGACTAACTACTCCACAGGTTCCAGTTTTTGTACGAGCCAAAAAAATGTCGTTCCCAAGGTGCTGTAAATTGCTGTAAATCATTGGGATTTCCCAAATTTCTTTTTCAAAATTATAAAGTCCGTAATTACTTCCAATTCCCATAGGAAAAGAATTTTTATCGCTCACCTCCGAATATGTTTTTCTCTCAAATAAAGCAGGCAAAAGTACCTTGTCTCTTTTTTTGATTCCATATTTATTATTATTGGAATATTTGCCGTAAAACCAGGTAGTGTATTCATTAATTTTTTCGGTGGCATAACCATCAGAAGTACCTGCTGCACTTGCTTCCATAACTAATGGCGATTCTTCAACCATATCAACTACAACTTCATCTTCAGCCAGATAAAGTTCTTTAATTTGTGGAGGCTGATCTGAATTACTTTTGGTAATTTCAGATTTGGCTTTGCTTTTAGCTTTTGTTTTTTTCTTTTGTGAGAAGCTAATTTGAAAAAACAGAAACATCATTGCAACCAATAAAACTTTAATATTATTCGTCATAATTAAATTAATTTTCGAAACAAATAAATTGGATTATAAAATAAACTTACTTAAAAAGCGAGATTAAAATCTACAATTCAAATGCTTTCTTAGGATTTCCACCACAGAGCAATTCTACAGGATTTTCCAATGCTTCTTTTACGGCAACCAAGAAGCCAACTGACTCACGACCGTCAATAATCCTATGGTCATAAGACAATGCAACATACATCATTGGGTGAATTTCCACTTTACCGTTTACAGCAATTGGACGCTCGATAATGTTGTGCATTCCTAAGATTCCAGATTGTGGCGGATTGATAATTGGTGTAGATAACATACTTCCGAAAACACCACCATTTGTGATGGTAAATGTTCCACCTGTCATATCATCAACAGTAATTTGTCCGTCACGTGCTTTTAATGCTAATCTTTTTATATCAGCTTCAATACCACGGAAACTCAAATTTTCGGCATTACGAACTACCGGAACCATTAATCCTTTTGGACCAGAAACTGCAATCGAAATATCACAGAAATCATACGCAATTTTATAATCACCATCCATCATGGAGTTTACGTCTGGATACAATGCTAAAGCTCTTGTTACCGCTTTGGTGAAAAACGACATATATCCTAAACCAAGTCCACCGTGTTTGGCTTTGAACGCATCTTTAAATTCGTTTCGTAACGTGTTGATTGGCGTCATGTTTACTTCGTTGAAAGTAGTCAACATAGCCGTATCGTTTTTGGCAGCAACCAATCTTTCAGCCACTTTACGACGCAACATCGATAATTTGCTGCGTTCAGAACCACGATTTCCACCCGTTGGAGTTCCCATTGATGGAACAGCATTTACAGCATCATCTTTTGTAATTCTTCCGTCTTTTCCAGTTCCCACAATAGCAGAAGGCTGAATGTTTTTCTCGTCTAATATTTTTCTTGCTGCTGGCGATGGAGTTCCCGAAGCGTAGGAAGTTGGTGCTGCTGGAGCAGCTACTTTTACTTCTTCTTTCTTAACTTCAACCACTTTTGCTTCTTCTTTTTTAACTTCGGCAACAGGTGCTGAAGCGGATGGTTTTGCAGCATCGGTATCAATATGACACACAATTGCACCAACAGCTACTGTGTCTCCTTCTTCTGCTTTCAAAGAGATGATTCCGCTAGCTTCTGCTGGCAATTCAAGTGTTGCTTTGTCAGAATCAACCTCGGCAATGGCTTGATCTTTTTCTACATAATCTCCATCTTTTACTAACCAAGTAGCAATTTCAACTTCTTTTATAGATTCCCCTGGTGATGGGACTTTCATTTCTAAAATCATCTTATTTATATTAAATTATGAATCTTAAATCTTTTATAATACTGTGTTTTTTATCTAACGAAATCTTTTTCGAAAACCAATTTTATTGCTTTTGCATGTCGATTTTTAGACCTTGTATAACTTCCTGAAGCTGATGCCGAGGAAACTCTTAAAGAGGCCAGTCTCCACTGTACTAGATTGAAATTCATCAGCATATACCCATAAGCTCCCATGTTTTTAGGCTCTTCTTGTGCCCAAACATAATCATCAACATTTGGATATTTTGCAATAATTTCTTTCAATTGATCAGCAGGTAATGGAAATAATTGTTCGATTCTTACAACAGCCACATCTTTTCTTCCTCTAATTTCTCTTTCGGCAGTAATGTCATAATAAAATTTTCCGGTACAGAAAACCAGTGTTTTTACCTCCGATTTATTTACTAATTCGTCATCAATAGTTTCTTGGAAACACCCATTTTCTAATTCTTCGATGCTTGAAACGACTCTTGGATCACGAAGCAAACTTTTTGGTGTAAACACAACAAGCGGTTTGCGGAATTTCGCTTTCATTTGTCTTCTCAACAAGTGAAAGAAGTTGGCTGGCGTTGTACAATTGGCAACAAACATATTTTGTCTGGCACAAAGTTGCAAAAAGCGTTCCATTCGTCCCGATGAATGTTCGGCTCCTTGACCTTCGTATCCGTGAGGTAACAACAATACGATTCCGTTTTGATTGTTCCATTTGTCTTCTCCACAAGAAATATATTGGTCAATCATAATTTGGGCTCCGTTCGAGAAATCTCCAAATTGTGCTTCCCAAATAGTCAGTGCATTTGGATTTGTTAGGGCATATCCATAATCAAAACCGAGAACTCCATATTCAGATAAAAGCGAGTTGAAGGCGTTGAATTTTCCTTTTTTCCCTTCTAAACTATTGATTAAAACAACTTCCTCTTCTGAATCTTCGACTTTTACAACAGCATGTCTATGCGAAAATGTTCCGCGTTCAACATCTTGACCCGATATACGAACATCAAAACCTTCTCTTAATAAAGAACCGTAGGCTAAATGTTCTGCCATAGCCCAATCTAATTTGTTGGTTTCGAAAAACATGGTCTTTCTGTCGTTGATTAATTTTTGAACTTTGCTAATGAATTTTTTATCCGTTGGCAAATTACAAATGGCATTGGCTACAGCCGTAAGACCTTCTTTTGGATAAGATGTGTCCACTTTTGTAAGCATTTGTGATATTCCAGCACTTTCAAAACCTTTCCATTCGTTTTGCAAAAATGGTGTAATTATAGTCAATTCTTTTTTACGAGATTCTTCAAGGCTAACTTCTAAATCGGCTTTGTATTCTTTCTCTAGATCTTTTACATAAGAGTCATCAATAACGCCTTCGGCCAATAATTTTTCGGCATAAATATCTCTAGGATTTTTATGTTTGGCTATGATTTTATAGAGGATTGGTTGTGTGAAACGAGGTTCATCGCCTTCGTTATGCCCATATTTTCTATAGCCTAATAAATCGATGAAAACGTCACGCCCAAAATGCATTCTAAAATCTAAGGCAAATGACATAGCATGTACAACAGCTTCGGCATCATCGGCGTTGACGTGCAATACTGGCGATAGCGTAACTTTGGCAACATCAGTACAGTAAGTAGATGAACGAGCGTCCAAATAATTGGTAGTGAAACCTACTTGATTGTTGATTACAACGTGAATGGTTCCGCCTGTTTTATAGCCGTCCAATTGTGACATTTGAATGATTTCATATAAAATTCCTTGACCCGCAATGGCAGCATCACCGTGAACGGCAATCGGTAATACTTTTGAAAAATCATTTGGGAAATACTTGTCTTGTTGGGCTCTCGTGATTCCTTCGATTACAGCTCCAACAGTCTCTAAATGCGAAGGGTTTGGGGCTAAATTGATAGTAATGGTTTTTCCCGTACTAGTTCTTTTCTCTGCACTTAATCCCAAATGGTATTTTACGTCACCATCAAAATATTCTTGATCGTTATAGTCTTTTCCGTCAAATTCGCTAAAAATATCTTGGGTAGATTTTTCGAAAATATTAGCCAAAACATTCAAACGACCACGGTGGGCCATTCCCATTACGAAATGTTCAACGCCTTTTTCGGCAGCTTGTTCAATCAAAGCATCGATAGCTGGAATAATTGATTCTCCTCCTTCGAGTGAAAATCTTTTTTGACCCACATACTTGGTGTGCAAGAAATTTTCGAAGGCAACCGCCTTGTTCAATTTACGCAAAATTGCTTTCTTCTGTTCAATCGAAAAGTCGGGTTGATTATCGTTATGCCCAATTTTATTTTGTATCCACTTGATGTCAGTTGGATTCCGAATGTACATATACTCAACACCAATAGATTGACAGTAAATTTTATCTAAATGACCTAAGATTTCAGCCAAGCTACAAGGCTCAATTTTGATGATTCTTGCAGCATCAAAAACCGTTGATAAATCGGCTTTTGAAAGTCCAAAATTCTCAAGGTCTAATGTTGGAGAATAGGTTCTTCTTTTGTGAACCGGATTTGTTCTAGTAAATAAATGACCACGACTTCGGTAGGCATCAATTAATTTGATTACATTAAATTCTTTTAGTAGTTTTTCTGTTCCTGAATTATTTTCAGGCGTGGCTGTCACTTTGAATTCTGGCTGAACTACTGGATTTTCCGAATTATAAGTTGTCATTCCAAAGTCGAAACCCTGAAAAAAACCTCTCCAACTTGGCTCTACGCTATCTGGATTTTCTAAATATTGATCGTATAATTGGGCAAAAAATTCGGTATGAGCCGCGTTTAAAAAAGAAAACTTGTCCATAATTATATAAAATATGCTTTTTGTTAAAATAGTTTGGCAAAAGTACAATAAATCAATATACCGAATATATTTTTTTACGTACTTTTACGTAATAATTTGTTAAAATAATAATCAAACTATGAAAAAAAATCATTTATTATCCCTTTTTAAACGATTATTAGTTTTAGTGTTTCTATTTTTTTTAAATTCAACAGCAGCACAAGGATCAACATTTACAAATAAACAACCCAGCAATTTTTGGAAAAATGTACAATTTGGAGGTGGTTTTGGATTGAATTTTTCATCTGGATATACTGATGTTTTATTGGCACCAAGTGCTATTTACAATTTCAATCCGATCATTGCTTTAGGAGCAGGATTAAATTTCAATTATGTATCTTCAAAAAATTATTACTCTTCGGCAGTTTATGGGATAAGCACTATTGTTTTGATAAATCCTATTCCAGAAATTCAACTTTCGGTAGGGTTAAATGAATCTCGTGTCAATTACCAAGAAAAAGGTTTTAATAATTATTCTGAAAATTATTGGGATACAAGTTTAATACTTGGTGCAGGTTATAGAACAGGAAATGTAACTCTTGGTATTGGTTACAATGTTTTGCAAAACGACCGTTATGAATCTGAACCTTTTGTGCCATTTGTTAGGGCTTATTTTTAATTTTAAACATAACAAATTAATAATATTACCTTGCTTGTTTCTTCACCTTTTTGTCTTTTTTTTGAAAAAAATCTATCGTAATGAAAAATCTTTGTTTTGCTGTAATTGTTTTGTTTTCTATTTCAATTTTTGCTCAGAATAATTTAAAATCGGGCCCAATGGTAGGTTACAGCGAAATGAAAGAAGCTGTAATTTGGTTGCAAACTGAAAAAGAAGCGTCTGTTTTTATTGAATATTATGGTGCCGACCAAAAGACAACTGTTTTAAGAAGCAAATCTTATCCAACAAAGAAAGAAAATGCTTTTACGTGTCACGTTTTATTAGACCAGCTACAACCTGGAAAGAAATATTTTTACTCCGTTTTTATTGATAAAAAGAAAATCAATATAACTTATGAAACATCTTTCACATCAAAAAAAATATGGTTGTGGCGAGAAAATGCACCCGATTTTTCTTTTGCTTTAGGAAGTTGTACCTATATAAACGAAGAAGCATTAGACCGACCTGGAAAAGGATATGGTTCTCATTATTCGATTTTTGAGGCCATTAATTCCAAAAATCCTGACATCATGCTTTGGATGGGAGATAATATCTATTTGAGAGAAGCAGATTGGGATACTAAAACAGGCATTTACCATCGTTATACTCATTCTCGTTCGATAAAAGAGTTACAACCATTATTGGCCAAAACACAAAATTTTGCCATTTGGGACGATCACGATTTTGGACCCAATGACGGAGACCGCAGTTTTTATAACAAATATATGACCCAACAAGCATTCAAAGATTTTTGGGCCAATAAAAGTTATGGTTTAGATGCGAATCAAAAAGAAGGAACTTGTTCTACTTTTAGCTGGGCTGATGCCGAATTTTTTCTGCTCGACAATCGGTTTTTTAAATCTCCCAACGATAGAAAAACAGGAGAAAGAACTATTTTGGGTAAGCAACAATTGGAATGGTTGATAGATGCTCTAGCCTCATCGAAAGCGGCTTTCAAAATCATTGCAATTGGCGGACAAGTTTTGAATTCTTCCGCAAGATTTGAAAATTATGAATGTTATAAAGAAGAAAAAAATTACTTGTTAGAACAAATAAAAAGCAATGGAATCAAGGGAGTTGTATTTTTAAGTGGAGACCGACATTTTACCGAACTATCCAAAATATCCATTTCTGAAACGCAGCAAATATACGACTGGACTGTATCGCCACTTACGTCAAGTATAGCAACAACTTACAAAGAAGACACGAATACAAATAGAGTAGAAGGCAGTTTGTTTGTCGAAAATTGTTTTGGAACTATAACATTTTCAGGAGTAAAAGCGACCCGACAAATGAAATTGACTTTGTTCAACAAAGAAGGAAAAGAACTCTGGAATAAAGTAATCTTAAAGAAGGAATTAGAGTAAATTTCTAATATTTATTTCTAAACCACACTTTTTGCCATTCTCTTTTTAAAATCAAAAAGGCAACATTTTCTGCAAGAACTACTAAATCTGAGCCATCGAGTTTTTTTATTTCGTCCTCAGAAACGTCTATAATATAGAGTAGATTCAAATATTCGGCAAACTTGTATTGAATCAACCGGTAGATTTTTTCGTGTAACTGAATTTTCAATTCATCGGGTGAAATGCTTTTAGGAAAATCAATTCCTTCATTGGCCAGATTGAAATCCTTATTGATTTGCTCAATTAATTTTAAGTATAAAGATTCCTTTTCGGCTTCTTCAAGTAATAAATTAGTGTTTAATGGGGCGATATACATACGGTTTTCTGTTTTTCATTTTTCGATTATTTTCAGTGCGACATTTTTTTTAATTTCCAATAATCCACAATTTTTACCAAAAGCACATCTCCTCCTGCATAGAAAAAAACGGCTCCTATCGGTGGATTTACAGCCGGAATTAATCCAAACGTTTTTGGAACCCATTTCCAACATTGAAAATAAGTACCAACCAATTCAATAAAAATTACACAAATAGCAATGAAATAATATAAGTTTTGCCACTTTTTTCTTTTCAGAAGCAAAAAGAAGAAAACTCCAAAAATCAAAGAAAAGATGTCATTCAGAAAAATTCCAACTGAAAGAAATAATAGAATAAACCCAATAGCAAACTGTTTTTTGAGAAGTTTGTCATTCCTCACCGCCCATTCTGTATGAGCAAAAACATATCCCGACGCATAAACAATGGCGTGACCAAAAGGGACATAAAGCGGAATTACAACTGTTCTATAATCATACATTCCTAGCAAGGTGCAAAAAATTAATTCCCCAATATAGGATAGAAAAACCATTGTAAACATCAATTTCCTGAGGTAGGAACCAGAAACCAAAAAGAAAAATGAAAAATAAATTACCGCTAAAAGGTTTACAATTTGCCTTCCGTCAAAATAATTAGCTGTAAAATAAACACTGTCTATTCCTAGTGCCAGAATAGTAAAAAGAGTAAAGGAAACGGCAAAGTACAATTGATTTTTGACATCGTAAGCCTTATCGTTAAAGAAAATTTGATTTAAAATAGCGCTCATAAATTAAAATAAATCCAAACTATTACACCTTTCTTTCCATTAAATTTTGACCAAAATCTTTTAGAATTGTTTTTTTATCTTTAGAAATATCAATATTTTCGAGTGTATCAAAGGCTTTTAAAGTAAATTCCTGAATGGCTTTTTGGGTTGCGTCAGAAGCTCCCGTCGAATTGAAAATTTCCTTCACGGCTTTAATTTTGTTTTCGTTATCTTCTGAACGGATTGAAAACAATTGTGTTAATAATTCTTTTTCATCAGGTTTCGAAAATTCGATTGCTTTCAGGTATAAAAATGTTTTTTTATTTTCGATAATATCTCCTCCTACTTGCTTTCCAAAGGTTTCTGGGTCACCAAAAGCATCTAAATAATCATCTTGCAACTGAAAAGCTAGACCTAAATTGAGTCCAAAATCATATATCAATCTAGAATTTTCCTTGGATGTTTGGGCGATAATGGCGCCCATTTTCATTGCTGCAGCAACAAGAACAGCCGTTTTATACTCTATCATTTTCAAATATTCGGGAATCGTGACATCGTTTCTGGTTTCAAAATCAACATCATATTGTTGTCCTTCACAAACCTCAAGAGCGGTTTTGCTAAACAATTTGGCTAGTTTCCGAAAGGTCTTGGGTTGGTAATTTTCAAAATATTGGTACGCCAAAATCAACATCGCATCGCCAGAAAGAATTCCAGTATTGATATTCCATTTTTCGTGAACCGTTATTTTTCCTCTTCGCAAAGGCGCGTCATCCATAATATCATCGTGAACGAGAGAAAAATTATGAAAAACCTCGACTGCCATTGCAGCGGGCAAGGCCAATTTATAATCGATATCAAAAATATCGGCAGTCAACAAGGTCAAAACAGGACGCATTCTTTTGCCTCCTAATTGCAAAATGTAATCTATAGGTTGATAAAGATTTGCGGGTTCTTTGTGAAAATTTTGAGTGTTTAAATAATGTAAGAATTGCTCTTGGTATTCGTTGATTGGAAGCATTTAAGTAAGTTTTAAACTCCAAAGTTAGTGTTTGTAAAGTAAATTAAAAAACGGGAGAACTTTAAATTAAGAATAAATTTTTTTTAAAATACTTTGGAAACTATTTTGGTATTCAAAGTTTCCTGCATATATTTGCACTGGAAATTAAAACCTTAAAAGACTTTTACTTATATAAATAACTCATCTATGGCAACGAAATGGACTATTGATTCTGACCAATCAGATGTACTAATCAAAATGAAAGATTCTACAATTACTTATTTAGGTGGCGAAACCAATCATTTCGATGGTTTTGTATCTCTTGAAGAAGATCAAATTGAGGACGCATCGTTAGAATTTTTTTTAGATAGCAATACTTTTACCTCTCAAAAAAGTGCAGCACCATCGCAAATAAAAAATAATATGGCTTCCAAAAAGAAACCTTTAATCCGTTTCAAATCGACCTCGTTTCAAAAAATTAAGAATAATATCAATTTCTTCAAAGGCTATTTGACGATCAAAGATGTTACCAAAATGGTTGAACTTGATGCAGAATTCATCGGAATCAACAATTACAATGGTTCTAAAACAGCGGCTTTTGAAATAAAAGGAGATATCAACAGAAACGATTTTGGATTGGATAAAGATTTCAACAATTCGAAAGAGAAATTTGGTTTTGGAAAAAACCTGAAATTGGTCGCCAATTTGGAGTTTTCGATTTAAACCATATATTCAAAAATCATTAAATTAAAGTAATCATTTCGGAAACTCTATTTAAATTAAAAGTTTCCAATTTATATTTGAATAAACAAAAAGCCTGATGTATTTCGGCAATTACAATGAAAGAAAAAATTATAGCAAAAGCCACTGAGTTGTTTATGAAACTAGGTTTCAAAAGTGTCACAATGGACGATATTGCGGGAGAAATGTGCATTTCAAAAAAAACAATCTATAAATATTTTTGCAACAAAGAAATTCTAATCGAGGAATCGACCGAAATGGTTCACAAAGCAATCCATCAAAGTATTGACACGATAGTCGCTAAAAATCACAATGCCATTGAAGAAAATTTTGAAATCAGAAAAATGTTCAAAGAAATGTTTAAAGCTGCTGATCACTCCCCTGTCTATCAATTAAAAAAACACTACCCAGAAATTTACGACTTGGTTGTGTCGAGAGAAATAACCGAATGCAATTTTGTGTTCAAACAAAATATAGAAAAGGGAATTGAACAGGGTTTGTATCGAAAAGACATCGTTGTGGACACCTATGTTGAATTTTATTACACACTAATTTTTAGTATAAATGGCAATGTAAGCTCTGAAAAAGAAGCAAGTGACCTAGAATTACAAGCATTAGAATACCACACCAGAGCCATGGCAACTGCCGAAGGAATTATCGAATTAGAAAAACAATTACATAACTATCATCAATAATGAAAAAACTATTTTTAATACCTTTAATCGTTTTTGCTCTGACGGCAAATGCGCAAGACAGCAAAAAAAGCTTCAATTTTAGCCTCGAACAAGCTATTAATCACGCTTTGACAAATAATTATTCGGCTATCAATGCAGGAAGAGACATCGAAGCATCCAAAGAAAAAAAATGGGAAACTACAGCAATGGGTTTGCCACAAATAAATGCGGGTATTGATTATTCTAATGCTTTTGTTTTACAAAAATCAGTGGTTCCAGCAGAATTTTTTGGCGGTAATCCCGGAGAATTTACAGAAGTTGCTTTTGGAACAAAACATACTATGAATGCGCGATCTACTTTAAGCCAATTGATTTTTGATGGCTCTTATATTGTTGCTTTGCAGGCTTCAAAAACCTATTTGAAATATTACGAAAATGCCAAAGTAAAAACGGATACCGAAATCAAAGAAGCGGTAATCAATTCGTATGGCAATGTTCTACTGGCTCAAGAAAGTATTTCTATTTTACAAAAAAACAAAGCCACTTTAGAAAAAACATTGTCTGACACCAAAGCAACTTTCAAAAACGGTTTGATTGAAGAAGAAAGTGTAGAGCAATTGCAAATCACCCTTACCTCTATTAACAGCACATTGAACTACAACAAAAGACTAGTCGAAGTTGCTTACAAAATGCTGAAGATTACTCTAGGAATAGACATTAATGACGATTTAAAACTCACTGATACTTTAGACAATTTAACAGTTTCAAATTTAAATCTAGCCCTAGCAAATAGCGAATTTGCAGTTACAGAAAATGTAAATTATCAAATGGCAATGAATTTTCAGGACCAAAGAGAACTAGAATTAAAATTGCAAAAAAGCAAAGCCTTACCATCCTTAGCAGCGAATGTCAATTTTGGTTCTCTCGCTTTTAATAACCAGTTTCAGTTTTTTACACAAAACCAAAAATGGCTCAATTATTCTAATCTTGGTGTTAGCTTAAATGTGCCCATTTTCAGTAGCTTGGCGAGAAGTTCAAGAACACAACAAGCCAAAATAGCTTTGGATCAAGCCAAAACCCAATTATCGGAAGCAGAACAAAAATTGAAATTACAATTTGCCGCTGCCAAAAGTGATTATGAATTCAGTATTGAAGAATATGCTACAGCAAAATCGAATTTGAGTCTCGCTGAAAGAATCGAAAGAAAGCAACAAATAAAATTTACAGAAGGTTTATCTTCTAGTTTTGATTACAATGATGCCCAAAGACAATTGTATTCTGGGCAACAAAAATACCTTCAATCGATGGTCGATGTAATCAACAAGAAAGCCGCATTAGAAAAAATAATTAATAAAAAATAAATTGACAACTGCATAATAGTGGAAGGGAAATCTAATGTTTTGACCTAAATCCCGTAGGGATTAAATGTTGGTAGAAAATTAATTAACAATATTAAAATTGTCCCGTAGGGACTATACAAATATGGCAAACACCTACACACAAATTCACGTACATTTTGTATTTGCAGTAAAATACAGACTCGGAATGATTCAATCTGGATGGAAAGAGGAATTATACAAATACATAACAGGAATTTCACAAAACAATAAACATAAATTATTGGCAATAAATGGAATGTCAGATCATATTCATATATTGATTGGCATTAGACCTTCTCAATCTATTTCAGATTTGATGAAAGATATTAAGCAAAGTTCTTCAAAATGGATAAATGAAAATAAATTTACGAAAACACATTTTGAATGGCAAGAAGGATATGGTGCTTTTTCATACAGCAAATCACAAATTGAAAATGTAATAAGATACATTCAAAATCAAGAAGAACATCATAAAACAAAAACTTTCATAGAAGAATACATAGAAATATTAGAAAAATTTGAAATAGAATATGACAGCAACTATATTTTTAAAGAATTAATTTAAAAAGTATAGTCCCTACGGGACAAAACCCATCCATTAATACAAATTTCTACCAACATAAAGTTCCTACGGAACAAAAACAAAGAAAAATAATCAATAAATAGAAAAAAGAAAATAGACTTAACACCTTATCAATATGAAAAAAATTATCCTAATAACTGTACTTTCAATTTCATTGTTTTCTTGCGGAAAGAAAGAGGACAACACGAACATTGACACTTTAATTTCTTCTAAAAATGTCAAAGAACTTCAAGCAAAAAAAGTGTTAATCCAAGCCGATTTGACCAAAATTGACGAAGCCTTAGCTAAATTGGACCTAAAGAAAGAAGAAGCTTTGGTTTCCGTTTTAAAAGTGAAAGACACTGTTTTTAGCCATTACCTTGAAATTCAAGGAAACGTGAATACTAAAGAAAATATACTGGTTCAACCTGAATTCCAAGGAACGTTAGTGTCGTTGACTGTAAAAGCAGGTCAACGTGTTTCAAAAGGGCAAATTCTAGGTCGAATAGACGATGCAGGTTTAAGCCAACAAGTGGCAAGTTTAGAAAGTCAATATGCTTTTGCAAAAACGACTTTCGAACGTCAAAAAAATCTTTGGGATCAAAAAATTGGTTCTGAAATTCAGTATTTACAATCGCAAACCCAGATGATTTCGGCTCAGAGAGGCGTAGCCCAAATCAAAGCTCAATTATCAAAAACTCTCATAAGAGCGCCGTTTACAGGAACTATCGATGAAGTTTTTGTAGAAAAAGGACAAGTTGTTGCGCCAAGCCAACAAGGACTAATGCGCATCGTGAATTTATCGAATATGTATGTTTCGACCTCGGTTCCTGAAACGTATATTGGTAAATTAAAAGTGGGTACTCAAGTCGATGTTATATTGACTTCTTTAGGGAAAACGTATAAAGGGAAGGTTCGTCAGATTGGGAATTTTATAAATCCAAACAATCGTAGTTTTAGCATTGAAGTGGGAGTTCCTAATCCTGAAAACTTATTGCGTCCGAACCAAGTAGCCAATCTCAAAATCAGCGATTATACTAGTAAAAACGCAGTAGTTGTTCCTACTAACGTGATTCAAGAAGACGGGGCGAAAAACAAATTTGTTTTCGTAGTGACCAATTCAGACGGAAAAACAGGAATTGCTAAAAAGGTCATTATTATGCCTGGAAAATCTTCGGAAAATGTTACCGAAATTTTAAGCGGATTATCATCCGATGACATCGTTGTTGCCGAAGGAGCAAACGTTGTTTCTCAGGGAATGAAACTTAATTTCTAATAAAAAAAGTTAAAGGTTATGTGTGTAGAAATTAGACGGAAGTTCTAAACATCATTTTACATAACAAATAACCTCTTAACTTATAACCCATAACAAAACTAAAAATGCACACTATCAATCATAAAAAATTCGCCATTTCGAGCTGGGCGGTCGATAACCGAATCACTGTTTACATCATAACTTTTATAATTATTGTAATGGGAACATTGGCATATATCAATATGCCTCGTGAAGATTTTCCAGAAATTTTAGAAAATAAAATATTTATCTCGTCCATTTTTCCAGGAAACTCAGCAGAAGATGTAGAAAAATTAGTTATCAAGCCTTTGGAAGATCAATTTAAAAATATTTCAGGTGTAGATAAAGTTACTTCAAGTTCGTATCAAGATTACGGGTTGATTGTGGTCGAATTTAGCCAAAAAGTTACTATCGAAGAAGCAAAAATCCTTATCAAAGACAAAGTAGATCAATCAAAAGCAAAAACCGATTGGCCAAACCTGGACAACGGAAGTAAAGTAGAACCCAATGTTTTTAACATCAACATTTCAGAAGAAGTGCCTATTTTAAACATCAATCTGAAAGGGAATTATACTACCCAACAGCTTAAAAAATACGGGGAATATTTGCAAGACGAAATCGAAAATGTTCCAGAAGTCAAACAAGTTGATATTTTAGGCGTTGACGACAGAGAGGTCGAAATTGCCATAGATGTGTTTAAAATGAGTGCGGCCAAAGTGAGTTTTGACGACATTCAGAACGCTGTAAAATATGAAAATATGACGCTTTCGGGAGGAAATTTAGTGTCGCAAGGTTCCAGAAACAACATCAGAATTGTAGGTGAAATTTCAAAACCTGAACAACTTAATGATGTTATTGTAAAATCTTTTAATGGAACTGTTTACTTAAAAGATATCGCAAAAGTTAGCTTTAAGGAAAAAGAAAAAACGACTTACGCCCGTGAATCAGGTCAGGAAGTTGTGATGCTAAATGTCAAAAAACGCTCGGGTCAAAATATGATTTCGGCAATAGATCAAGTCAAAGAAATTGTCAAAACAGCACAGGAAAAAGTGTTACCAAAAGATTTGAGTTTGAAAATGACAAACGACCAATCGAATCGTGTTGAACACCAAGTAAATGAACTTTCCAACCACATTATATTCGGAATTATATTGGTAATGATTGTGTTGATGTTTACAATGGGACTTCGAAATTCGTTATTTGTTGGAGCTGCAATTCCGTTATCGATGATGATGGCGTTTGCCATACTCTCGGCTTTTGGATTGACGCTTAACACAATGGTTTTGTTCGGATTAGTAATGGGACTTGGACTTCTTGTCGATGATGGAATTGTGGTTGTCGATAATGTTTTTGCGAATATGAAAAAAGGAATGAGCCGAATTCAAGCCTCAAAAGTAGGAATTGGCGAAATTGCTTGGCCCGTAATATCATCGACAGCTACCACATTGGCTGCCTTTATTCCACTGGCATTATGGCCGGGAACTATCGGAAAATTTATGATTTATTTTCCTATAACATTGTCCTGCGTTTTAGGCGCATCATTATTTGTCGCTATGATTATCAATGCAGCGATGACGGGTGGCTTTATGGACATCGAGGATAGAAATATTAGCAGCAAAGCGATAAAAAAGTACTCCATTATTTTCTTGGCTTCTGGTTTATTATTTGCGGTTCCGGGTTATGTTTCGGATACGACTTGGATGCGTGCCATTGGACATTTATTATTTATTTCACTGGGATTGATGTGGTGTTATCATTTATTTTTATTCAAAGCAACACAAGACTTCCAACATAGTTTTTTTCCAAAATTAGAAGCTAAATACCAAGTTTTTTTAGGAAAAATCCTGACTGGAAAACGTGCTGCGATTGCATTGGTATCCATTATCGGATTGTTAATTTTCTCATTTGTTTTACTCGGAATTTTCCCGAGAGATGTGTTGTTCTTTCCTAATAATGTTCCCAAACAAAATATCGTTTATATCGAATATCCTCAGGGAACTGATATTTCAAAAACCAACAAAGCCACTTTGTTTGTTGAAAAACAGGTTATTGAAATACTCAAAAAATATGTTGATAAAACTACCAACGAAAATTTCTTGACAGAAAGTATTGTCTCTCAGGTCGGAATGGGTGCAGGAAACCCAAATGTTGACGTAGGAAACCAATCGGAATCACCCTATAAAGGAAAAGTAACTGTAAATTTTGTAGAGTTTAATTTGCGTCGCGGTGTTGATACCAATGCGATTTTAGAAGAAATAAGAAGCAAAGTAACAGGAGTTGCTGGTGCTAAAATCACTGTCGAAAAAGATGCAGCGGGACCACCATCAGGTTATCCGATAAGTTTGCAATTGTCTGGAACAGATTACGATCAAATGTTAGTTGAAGCCAACAGAGTTATTAGTTTTATCAATTCTAAAAATATTGAAGGAATCGAAAAATTGAATATCGATGTCAACAAAGAATCGCCAGAACTAGAAATGACAATCGATAGAGTAGGTGTGGGAAGTTTAGGAGCCACCACGGGGCAAGTTGGTTTTACGATGCGAAGAGCTATTTACGGACAAGAAATTTCCAAATACAAAGAAGGAAAAGACGATTATGACATTACAATGCGATTGCAGGAAGACCAGCGTAAAAACGAAAGTACTTTGTTCAATCAACCGGTAACCTTCAGGAATATGAATAACGGACAGATTGTTCAGATACCAATATCAGCTATTTCAACAACCGAAAAGAAATATACGTTTAATCAAATTAAAAGGAAAAATTCTAAACGTGTAATCACCATTTATTCAAATGTCTTAACAGGTGCAAACGGTGATGGAATTACAAAACAAATAGAATCAGCGTTGAAAACATCCAATTATAAAATGGCTGGAGATATCACTTATTCATTTTCAGGAGAACAAGAACAACAGAAAAAAGATTCAAGCTTTTTATTCGGTGCTTTACTTTTGGCCTTGGCTAGTATCACCCTTATTATTGTTTTGCAATTCAACTCTATTTCGAAAACACTCGTTATTATGTTTACAGTTTTGTTGAGTTTCTCAGGTGTTTTCTACGGCTATGTCATTGCTCAAATGGATTTTGTAATCCTGATGACGATGATGGGTATAATTGCCCTGTCTGGAATTGTAGTTAAAAACGGGATTGTATTGATGGATTTCTTTGTCTTACTATTAGATGAAAAAGTTAACAGTAAAAAAGCCTCTTCGCATGATGAATTAACAATCTCAGAAATAAAAGAAGTAATTATTATTTCAGGAAAATCAAGATTGCGTCCTGTATTATTGACTGCATTAACTGCAATCTTAGGACTTATCCCTCTTGCGATTGGATTGAATTTTGATTTCTTTGGGCTAATAACCGATTTGAATCCACATCTTTATATGGGTGGCGACAACGTCATTTTTTGGGCACCGTTAGCTTGGACTATAATCTTCGGATTGACTTATGCCACGGTTTTAACTTTAGTAATGGTTCCGGTAATGTTCTATTTAGTCAAAAGAACCAAATACCGGTTGCGTGACAGAAGAGAAGCTAGAGTAGCAGGGGCTATAAAAATCTAGATTTTTTCAAAACTTTTAATATGGAAACCACCCGAGATTTATTTTGGGTGGTTTTTTGTTTTTTACCCGATGCGCCTTTGTTTGCTTGGGTTGGTTATGCTATTTTGCAGCATAAGGCGAAGTATAGAGAATTGTCGCAAGAACAAATAGAAAAAGCTTGGTGTTTTTGAAAGATTTGACAACTGATGTTGAGCAATAGCTTTTTGTAGAAAAATATATTTATATTTGAAAAAAGATTTGAACAAAAAGCAGCAGGTTTCTGCTGTATAAGATTGTTGGTTGAAAAAAGAAAAAGTATATCAATTTATTAAAAACAATAAGAATTAAAACTTACATTTAATATGCAAAGAGCAACAATAACTTTAATAATTTTATTAATATTTAATAACTGTTTTTCTCAGACCTTCAAAAATTATGAGATAAAAAGATTAAAGACTTTTGAAATAAATAGTGAATCAATTGAGCTAAATAGTTCAGCGAACTATTTAGATTTAAAAGTTATTTTAGAGAAGGAACAAAAAAGAAAAATTAATAAAACATTAGCAATAGTCTTAACTTCACTTTCTGCATTAACAATGACATATGGAGCAAAAATAATTACAAATTCTAAGGATGATCAAGAAGGTCTTGGGGGTTCTATTGGAATTATGATTATGACGGCTGGTGTTGTCGAATTAGGAGTTTCAATTCCTCTTTTCATTTCATCGAACAAGAGAAAAAAAGAAAGGGATAATTTAATTGAGTTATATAAAAAATAGAATAATTAAAACGAAAGCTGTCCAAAAGCTCGGAAATTGGATGAATTAAACATTATAATAAAGCCATACTGGCGTGCGTCACGCTCGTACCCACAAAGTTGAGACGACCATAAATAACAAAACTCCGCTTCCTCAAGAAGCTTTCGTTTTGTGTTTTCCAATCAAAAATTTGTATCTCTCTCAAAAATAAATTTACCGAAATACTTTTTCAAAAAATTATATTCAAATAACTCAACTTCTTACATCAAAATTTGTGTTTTTTGATTTTTTTAGTAATCTTTGAGGACTTTTGTAAATAAATCGATAACAAATTTATTTTGAATCACAAACGTAAAAAAGCCTTCTTTGTAAACTTATAGTAAAATTATAAAATGAATAAAAAAGTATTTGTAAGCGGCTGTTATGATATGCTACATAGCGGACACATTGCGTTTTTTGAGGAAGCAGCCCAACAAGGAGATTTATATGTTGGCATTGGGTCAGATAAAACCATCAACGAATTGAAAGCACGTAAAACCATCAATTCCGATGCAGAAAGATTGTATATGGTCAATTCTTTGAAAGTCGTAAAAGATGCTTGGATAAACAGTGGTGGTGGATTACTCGATTTTATAGAAGAACTTAATACTTTAAAACCTGATATTTTCTTTGTAAACACCGACGGTCATACGCCTCAAAAAGAAGCGTTGTGCAAAGAAATGAATATCGAATACATTGTGAGCAAACGAATCCCTCACGGTAATTTGCCTACTCGTTCCACAACTGCACTGCGTCAAGAATGTAGAATTCCGTATCGTATTGATATTGCTGGCGGTTGGCTCGATCAACCTTATGTGAGCAAATATGCAAGTGGTTCGGTAATTACTATTTGTGTTGAACCTGATTATGAATTTAACGACCGCAGCGGGATGTCAACCAGTAGCCGAAAAAAAGCCATCGAACTTTGGCATACTGATATTCCTGAGGGCGAAAAAGAAAAATTGGCTAAAACTTTATTTTGTTTTGAAAATCCTCCCGGAACTAAATATGTTAGCGGTTCTCAAGATTCTCTTGGAATTACTATGCCAGGGTTGAACAAATATTTTTATGATGGAACCTATTGGCCGTCAGATATACAAAGCGTAATGGTTTCGGATTTATTGGAATGGATTGAACAACGCATTTGGATGATTCCACTGTATCCTCGCAAAATGGATTATGATGTTTTGGCAAACACAAAAATAGACGAAAAAGGAGCGCGCTGGTTAGGCGAAGCTACTGATTCCTGTTGGAAAGCTTTGCAAACTCAGGATGCACAAGCAGTTGGAAAAGCTATGACGCAGAGTTTTGAAGCGCAAATTTCAATGTTTCCTAATATGGTAACTTCCGATATTTTAGCACAAATTGATTTTTACAAAAAAGATGTTTTTGGCTGGAAAGTAAGCGGAGCAGGGGGTGGTGGTTATTTAATTTTCTTTAGCGAGAAACCCATTGAAAATGCAATTCAAATAAGAATTAGAAGAAACTAATAGAAAATGAACAAAATTTCTAAAATTCTAATTGTAGTTGCAACCTGTTTAGTTGTCGGGTATTTTTCTGGAATGGTGACCCGTTCCGCCATCACGACTTGGTATCCCACACTGATAAAACCAAGTTTTAACCCACCCAATTGGGTTTTTGCTCCCGTTTGGAGTATGCTTTTTATTATGATGGGAGTTGCAGCAGGACTAGTTTGGGATCGAATGGAACAAGAAAAAGAATTGGCAAAAAGGGCTTTAATTTTCTTTGCCGTCCAATTGGCTTTGAATGCTTTGTGGTCTTTTTTGTTTTTTGGATTAAAAAATCCAATGTTGGCTGGACTGGAAATAATTATTCTATGGTTGATGATATTTGAAACGTATATAAAATTCGTAAAAATCAATAAAATCGCTGGCTATTTATTGATACCCTACTTACTTTGGGTGAGTTTTGCTAGCGTCTTGAATGCCAGTATTTGGTGGTTGAATCGATAATTTAGAGTTTTTAGAAATAGTATTTCTCTAATCGCTTAAAATCCTTTAGTTTTTAAAACTTATCGACTTCATCATAAAAATGGCGATTTTTTTATTACTAAATCTTTGCAGTTAGTTTGAAGTCACAATTATCCAGTTTTTTGTGAAATTCAAATTAATTTATTCCAATAGAGTATCATAATTGTATATTTGCCATAGATCGTATTAAATTTTATTTTTATAACTATTTTTCACATCAAAAACTATGAATATCAGAAAAGGAAATCCCGAAGATATGGTAGCTGTTTTAGGCCTTATTCAGGAATTAGCTGTTTTTGAAAATGAACCCAATGCTGTACTGATCACCGTTGAGGATTTAATCCGTGATGGTTTCTGCAACAATCCTTTGTTTCATGTTTTTGTTGCTGAAATTGAGGAGGAAATTGTGGGAATCGCGTTGTATTATTACCGTTATTCTACTTGGAAAGGAAAAACCATTCACCTAGAAGATTTGGTCGTAAAAGAAAAAATGCGGGGTTCAGGAGTTGGTTTTGCCTTGTATTCTGAGATTATAAAGCAAGGAAAGAAAGATAAAGTGCGAAGAATTGAATGGAACGTTTTAGACTGGAACACACCAGCAATAGATTTCTACAAAAATTCAGGCGCAAATATTCTTGACGATTGGAAAGTGGCACAAATGAGTGAAGAAGCAATCAACTATTTCGTTGACAATAAGTTAAAATAAAAATCATTTTTAGGTTTCAGTGTTCAATCTGAAATCTGAAATCTGACACGAGCGATAGCGAACTGACGAAGTAAATCTAAAATTAAAATGAGAGTATTCAAATTTGGTGGCGCCTCTGTAAAAGATGCCGAAGGAATAAAAAACGTATATGACGTTTTACAAAAAGTGGGTTATGATGATGTATTGTTGGTGGTTTCCGCTATGGGAAAAACAACAAATGCACTCGAAGAAGTAATAAAAAATTACTTTGAAAAATCCGAAGAATTGAATTCGTCGGTGCAAGAAGTAAAAAAATACCACAATCAAATTTTGTTGGATTTATTCGAAGACGAAAAAAACGAAGTTTTTACTGCTGTAAACACGCTGTTTTCAGAATTAGAATATTTTTTGGTTCACAATAAATCACCCAATTACAACTTTGTTTACGACCAAATCGTTAGTTATGGCGAATTGATTTCGACTGCCATTTTGAGTCATTTTATGAGTTTTATGGGTATTAAAACCCAATGGCTTGATGTTCGCAATTTCATCAAAACCAATTCGAATTATAGAGATGCCGAAGTAGATTGGGAATTAACCAAAGCCACTATTTCTAAAAACGTTAAGAAAAAAATGCTGAACATTACCCAAGGATTTTTGGGTTCTGACGAAAATAATTTCACCACCACTTTAGGTCGTGAAGGTTCCGATTATACCGCAGGGATTTTTGCCTATTGCCTCAACGCCGAAAGCGTAACGATATGGAAAGACGTTCCAGGTGTAATGAATGCCGATCCAAGATATTTTGAAAACGCCAGTTTACTCAGTCATATTTCCTATCGTGAAGCCATAGAAATGGCATTTTATGGCGCAACCGTTATTCACCCTAAAACCTTGCAACCACTTCAAAAAAAGGAAATTCCTTTGTATGTAAAATCATTTCTAAATCCAATGTTAGCGGGAACTTGTGTTTCTAAAGGATCGGATTCAGAATGGCAAATTCCGAGTTTTATTGTCAAAAGAAATCAACTTTTGATTTCACTTTCCTCTATAGATTTTTCCTTTATTATGGAAGAAAACATCAGCGAAATCTTTGCTTTGTTTCACCAATTTAAACTGAAAGTCAATTTAATTCAGAATTCAGCCATTAGTTTTTCGGTATGCGTTGAAGATAAATTTGGAAATTTTAAAGATTTGAATCCAATTCTTTCTAAAAAATTCAAAGTCGATTTTGATGAAAATGTAACGCTATACACCATCAGACATTTTAATGATAAAGCGGCACAAACCGTAGAACACAACAAAACCGTTTTGCTAAAACAAGTGAGCCGCGAAACGATGCAAATTGTGACGAAGGAAAATTAAATCCTCACCCCGACCCTCTTCGAAGGGGAGGGAGAAATACCCGAGCCTCTCCGAAGGCAATGTCATTAAGTTAAGAGGTAAATACCTAACAGCTGGGATGTCAATTTTAAAGGGTCTAAACTTTAAAACTTCGTTCTATTTTTGTCCTGTTAGGGACTATATGTTGGTAGTAAAGAATACAGCTAGTTTTCATTTGTCCCGTAGGGACTCTATTTTGAGCTCGATTTTTATTAGGTTTTATGCAAAATATATAGTCCCTACGGGACACCTGAACATCACATAAATCAAATTTCTACCAATATTAAGTCCCTACGCAGGGCATTCGCTTTTAAAAAAAAGAAAAAAAAGTTAGCCACGAATTACACTAATTATCACTAATTTCTATCAAATTTAAAATTGAATTGCACTAATTTT
>JAYVIK010000242.1:0-3083 GCA_043770265.1 Flavobacterium sp.
GCAATTGGGAGATTTGGCTTCCTTGTTAACTTGGAATACTTTAGACCCGTCAGATGATTTCGAAATGAATAGAAATAATTACATTTACACTTGGCAAGTCAACAGAAATCCATTTATTGATTATCCCGATTTGGCCAATTATATTTGGGGTTCAAAAGTGGGTCAAGCTTGGCATTTCAATTTATCGACCAATGATTTTGCTAATTTGAAAGTGAACCTTTATCCAAATCCTGCCAAAAAATCGATTACCATTTCCGGTTTGAATGAAAAAGCAACTATCGAAATATACAATAGCTTAGGTGCAAAAGTGTTAGAACAAAAATTCAGTGGCGAAACTAAATTGAATATCGATTTTCCTAACGGAATCTATTTTGCCAAAATAAATTCGGGAGAACAATCTGTTGTTAAAAAATTCTTGGTAGAATAAGCTAAATCACAATAAAAAAATATATTTGTAAAAGATTAATTGTAAAAAACCAAGAATAAATTAATTTACATTTTCTAAATATGCGTACTATTCAATTTTCATACACAAATGGTAACGCTGTTTTTTACAAATTGCTAATACTTATTTTTGTTTTACAATTTTCCAATATTCAAGCCCAAATACCCATGAAAATTCCACCTAGTTTACAAAAAGGCGACACAATAGCTATTGTATCGACAGCTCGCAAAAACATCGACGACAACTTGAAACCAGCCTTGGATTTATTGTACAGTTGGGGATTGAAAGTCGTAATCGGAAAAACTATTGGACTAGACAACAATCAATTGGCAGGAACTGATGCCGAACGAGCAGCAGATTTTCAGCAACAATTAGACAATCCCAACATCAAAGCCATTTGGTGTGTTCGTGGTGGTTACGGAACAGTTCGAATGATTGATTTATTGGATTTTACCAAATTCAAACAAAGTCCAAAATGGATTGTTGGTTTCAGCGATGTAACCGTAATTCACAGTTATATCAACAATTTAAACATTGCCACCATTCACGGCGCGATGCCAATAACTGTGGCAAAAGCTAGCACAGAATCGATAGAAAGTTTGCGAAAATCCCTTTTTGGCGAAAGCCTGAATTATGAAATCCCTTTTGATACAGCCAATAGATTAGGCAATGCCAAAGGAGAAATCGTTGGCGGAAATTTATCCATTTTATACAGCCTGATGGGATCGAATGCTCAAATCGAATGCAAAGGAAAAATACTTTTCATTGAAGACTTGGACGAATATTTGTACCACATCGACCGAATGATGATGAGCCTGAAACGTTGCGGTTGCTTTGATGATTTGAATGGTTTAATCGTTGGCACGATGACAAAAATGAAAGACAATGACATTCCGTGGGGAAAAAACGCCAACCAAATTATCGAAGATGTGACCAAAGGATATTCGTTTCCAGTACTTTATAATTTTCCAGCGGGACATTTTCGAGACAACCGAGCCTTGATTTTTGGCAAACAAGTTTCGTTAGAATTAAGCAAAGAAACTTCAAAACTGACTTTCGAATAACTCCCATCTCTCATCTCCCAACTTCCCACTCCTAACCTCTAACTTTCAAAAATGGCCGAACACAACGATTTAGGAAAACTAGGAGAAGATTTAGCAGTTGAATTCCTTCAGAAAGAAGGCTATGAAATTCTAGAAACGAACTGGACTTTTCAGAAAGCCGAAATCGACATTATTGCCAAAAAAGAGAATACTCTCGCCATTATTGAAGTAAAAACACGTTCTTCATTGGATTTTGGTTTGCCTCAAGACTTTGTAAAGCCAAAGAAAATTCAACTTTTAGTAAAAGCCGTGAACGAATATGTTATTTCAAATGACTTAGATATTGAGGTGCGTTTTGACATCATTGCCGTTCATAAAGAAGGTAAGACTTTTGGCATTGAACATATAATGGATGCTTTTTATCATTTTTAAAAAATTTATTATTGTTTGATTTGTAACAAATTGTTTTTTTTATTTATATTTGCAAAAGTTTACAAACAACAATCTTAAGGAATCGTAGATTTTAAATTTCAAATCTTCCGAAACAAAGCGGTGATCTCCTTAAAAACTAACACAACTAAAAAATGAAAACTGTTTCTTCAATTGTAGAAAATTACATCAAAACAAAACCCTTTTTGTTGAATGCTTTGTCGCTTGGAATTATAAATTTGACCTCCTTATCCAGAAATATTATGGTCGAATTGGAGTCTGAATTTGGCAAAGAAGTAAAACAAGGAGCAGTTGTAATGGCGCTAAAAAGACTAACGGAGGAACTGGATTTTAGACTCAATCACAAAATCAATAAAGTTATAAAAAACATTGGCGAAATCACCGTTCGTTCTGCATTGACAGATTATACTTTTGCCGCTTCGGATACAGTTTTGAACAAACAAGCCGATTTAATTACGGATATTAACACATTTTCAGATATTTTTTACACTTCATCTCGAGGCGTAAACGAAACCAATATTGTGGTAAGCAACAGTGTCAATCATCTTGTTGACAAACATTTTGCGAGCGAAAAATTGATTCAAAAACTAGAGAACTTGGCTTCGATTACGGTAAAATTACCCAAAGAAAACATCGTTGTTCCTGGAATTTATTATTTTATTTTCCAACGTTTGGCTTGGGAAGGCATCATCATCAACGAGGTGATTTCGACTTCAAACGAATTTACCATTTTAGTAAGCGAAAACGAAGTGGATGTGGCGTTTAAAGTGATTAAGGATTTGAAGAATTAGTATTTAAGATTCCAAGCTCTCCTAGTAGTTTTCACATTTTCAAAAGTCAATAAAAGATGTAATCGCTATTGGGTTTGTTTTTCATTAATTATACAAATAGCAGTTTTTTTAGCTCAATCATTAAAGATGGGTACGATCTATTTAATAAAAGAACAATTATCTGAAAATTTAAAAGTATCTTAATAAAAACCATTACATATAATTTTGCATTAAAAAATTTGTTTATTAAACCAAAGTTATATATTTGCTCTTTCTTAATCATTGTTGTCCGATAAAAAAGAAGCCAAATTAATGGCTTCTTAAAAAAAATCGTAATTTCGAGTTGCAAAATTCAAATAACGATGGGCAAAAATA
>JAYVIK010000243.1:0-66020 GCA_043770265.1 Flavobacterium sp.
GTTTGGATTCATCCTTTCTTTGATGGCAATGGTAGAACAGTTCGACTGGCAATGAATTTATTGTTGATACGCTGTGGTTTTCCACCTGCTATTATTCTCAAAAATGATAGAAAAAAATACTACGAAGCGCTCAATCAAGCCAATAATGGCAATTATCAAAAGTTGATGCTATTGATGTGCCAAGCTTTGGAACGCAGTTTAAATATTTATTTGAATGCGATGCCTGACAACAATAACGATTTTCAAAAAATTTCAGATATTGTTAGTGAGCCAAGTAGTCCTTACGGTCAAGAATACGTTAGTTTATTGGCTAGAACAGGCAAAATTGACGCTTACAAAGAAGGCAGAAATTGGTTTACGACCAAAGAAGCTATTGATGAGTATATTGCAAATCGAAAAAGAAAACGCTAACATATAGTTAGCGTTTTTTGTACTCTATGTTTTTTTAACCTTTATAAAAAAGGATTTACTTCGCATAGAAATGGTAAAATAGCGATTTCAAAAAATTTAAATATCCGCAATAATTATAACGTCGTCAAGTGACGATTTGGTATAAAAATTAAATAATAATCTTAAAAAAAGGCACCAATTCAATTCACCAAATGAAATCTATTTACAGAATCTAATTTCACGAATAGCACAAAATATTTAATGTAAAATCGTGAAATTCGTTATACTTTTTTTATTTCAACTCAAAACTACTCACCAAACCTTTGTCAGAGCTTCCTCCTACCATAATTTTGAAAGTGCCTGGTTCTACTAAATAATTACCTTCGTTGTCATAAAAACCTAGTTCTTTTTCGGTCAAAGTCATGGTAACGGTTTTGGTTTCGCCTTTTTTCAATTCGATTAATTCGAAACCTTTTAATTCTTTAACTGGTCTTGCTAAACTGCCAAACTCGTCGTGTATGTACAATTGAACCACTTCTTTTCCATCATAATTTCCAGAATTTGTTACTTCAACCGAAACTTTTACAGCCTCACCTTTGGCGAAAGCTGTTTTGTTAATTTTCAAGTTTTTATAATCGAAAGTGGTATAACTTAATCCGAAGCCAAAAGGAAATTGAGGTGTTTTTTCAACATCAGAATAATGAGACCAAAACACGTTCTTCTCAACATCTACAGGTCTTCCTGTGTTAAAGTGATTGTAATAAATAGGACATTGACCAACATTTCTAGGGAAAGACATTGGTAGTTTTCCACTAGGATTATAATCTCCGTACAACACTTGAGCTACAGCATTTCCGGTTTGGGTTCCTAATTGCCACGCTTCAACAATGGCTGGAATATTCTGAGCTGCCCAAGGTATAGTCAATGGCCTTCCATTATTTAAAACCAAAACTATATTCGGATTTACCTTGTATATTTCTTCCAATAATTCTTGTTGCAAACCTGGTAAATCAAGATTAGTTCTACTACGTGCTTCACCAGATTGAAAGCCTATTTCTCCTAAAACCATAACTACAACATCAGCATTTGCTGCAACTTTTCTGGCTGCATCAAAACTACTTTTGTCTGTTGTATTAAAAACTACTTCATTAAGAAAAGAGGTTTTCCCAACGGTTAAATCACCTCCTTTTTCAAAAGTTAATGTATTGTCTTTGTATTGTTGCATACCCTCTAAAACCGAAACTGCTGTGTTATCGTCGGCAGCAATTCTCCAACTTCCAAGTGGACTATCTTTATCATTGGCTAATGCACCAATTAACGCAATTTTTTGTCCTGATTTTTTTAAAGGAAGTAATCCTTTTTCATTTTTCAACAATACAATCGATTTTTTTGCCATATCCAAAACCCCATCATTATTGGCTTTGTTGCCAATGGTAGCTTTTTCTCTAGCTTCGTCACAATATCTATAAGGGTCGTCAAATAAGCCTAATTCAAATTTTACACGAAGAATTCTGCGAGCTGCATCATCTACCAAAGATTCTTTTACTTTTCCGTCTTTAACAAGTTGAACTAAATGTTTAACATAATCATAAGATTCCATATCCATATCCGATCCTGCAATTACTGCTTTTTGGGCAGCTTCTGCTCCATCTTTGGCATAGCCGTGTATCACCATTTCTTTGATAGATGCCCAATCACTCACTACAAATCCATCAAACTTCCATTTCCCTTTTAGAATATCTCTTTGCAAAAAGCTATTTCCAGTTGCAGGAACACCATTTAATGTATTAAAAGAATTCATAAATGTGCGAATACCAGCATCTTTTGCTGCTTCGAATGGAGGTAAAACCGTATTGTAAAGTGTTGAATTACTGATATCAACAGTATTGTACTCTTTTCCACCTTCTATAAAACCGTAAGCAGCAAAATGTTTGGCGCAAGCCGCAATAGTATTGACTTTAGACAAATCGGCTTTTGTGTCTCCTTGAAAACCTTTTACTCTAGCAGATGCAATTTTGCTACCTAGATAAGGATCTTCACCTGAACCTTCCATCACTCTACCCCAACGTGCCTCACGAGAAACATCGACCATTGGACCAAAAGTCCAGTTGATTCCTGAAGCTGATGCCTCAGCCGCAGCAATTTGTGCTGATTTTTTTATCGCTTCCATGTCCCAACTTGCAGCTTCTGCCAGCGGAATTGGACTTAAAGTTTTATACCCATGGATCACATCAAAACCTATAATTAATGGAATTCCCAAACGAGTTTCCTCTACAGCAATTTTTTGAACGGCGCGTACTTGTTTCACACCACGCACGGTTAGCATAGAACCCACCCAACCTTTGCGCAAATGTTCGTATTTTAGTGCTTCATTTCCTTCTTTTGGAGCTGGACCAGTAACTTCCCAAAAACCATTATATTGATTCATCTGACCCACTTTTTCTTCGATTGTCATTTGTTTCATCAACAAATCAATGCGTTCTTCAATAGGTTTGGTTTTGTCTAAATGCAGCTTTTTTTGTGCATTCATTGTTCCAAATCCAATTAGAACACAAATTCCAGCGAAAATACTTTTTTTGTTTACCATAGTGTAAGGTCTGTTTTAAGGTTGTATAAAATTTTCTGATTATTAATTTATAAAGATTTATGTTTTTGTTGTCTTATCGAAGTCTTTTAAACTTTTTTTTATGCGTTTATGAAAAATTTAATTTAGAAACCAACTAAGTAGAAGGAATTAATTATTGTCGCATTTAAACAATTATACATTTAATCTTACCATTTAAGGCATTTAAGTTCACATAAGCGTTACAAACAAAAACTTAAATTTTCTTATATGCCTTATATGGTAAAAAAAGCGACACTATTTTGTTATCACTACTTATATATCTATTTAAAGAGTAAAAATATTAAAAAAAGTCTTTAAAACAGAAATAATAATAACAAACTCTAATTTAAAGCATACCCTATTTAACTATTCCATATAAAAACAGATTAGCAATCTTGAAAAATTAGAGAAAAAAAATTAAAAATCTAGATTAATTTCAGATGGAATGTTTGAAATCATTTATAATAAAAATAAGTAACAAAAATTGAATAATGCATAATTTTGAATCTTATTTCTACTTTAGAAAGAAATAAACACGATACTACTTTCTGTATTTTACTTAGTGAAGTGATTTGAAAAAATGTAACCTATTATAATTAATAACTTTTATTATTTAGAATGAGACAAAAAAAGTAAACAAAGGCATTCGAGTTTAAAATTTTCAGACACGAATTTCACTAATTAGCACAAATTGAATTAATTTTTAAAATTAAATTACATGAATTTTATTTGTTTGAAATTCGTACAATCAAAGCGGATTGAAATCTGCGTCAACTTTTTTTAAAAGCGAATGCCCTGAAAAGTAACAAAAAAAACCACTAAATTTTTTGATTTAGTGGTTTTAAATTTAATGTCAGTCTAAGACAATTTGTTAAGTACCCAAGTAATTATTTAGCATTAACAATATTGTGCAAATTCATTTTTAAATTCCGCACATTTTAGGGCAGAAATAGAATAAATAACTTCTTTATTTCCAGTATTTACGATGATTTGCTTTAAATCATTTTCTAGTGGACTGTTCATTTTGAGTGTACAAGCCCCGTCAAAATAACCATCGCTTTCTATAGTTTCAATTTCGGAAACTTTTGTACCATCACCAAAAACAGCAGAAATTGTCATTTGGCTATTTAATGCAGTAGTATAAAAACCATCCATTACCAACATCACGTGATACGTATTTTTCAATTCTGGATCTTTAAATTCATGCCGAGTGATATTATATTTCAAGCCCTTTGCCAAAAGCGGGGATTTTCTAGAGCAATCCAACTCAAAACTTGCTACATCTCCAGCTTAGTCTATTGTTGTAATTATTTTTGGAAATTGTGCATTGCTAACTAAACTTGTTAGTAAGATAGCTATTGATAATGCAAGTTTCCTCATCTTCGCTTTGTTTTATTTATTTCCCTTTTCAAAATCAGCGATGAATTGTGCCAATCCAATATCCGTCAATGGGTGTTTCAACAATCCGTAAATAGCAGAAAGTGGTCCAGTAATTACATCGGCACCAATTTTGGCACAGTTTACAATGTGCATTGTATGACGAACTGAAGCAGCAAGAATTTGCGTTTCGTAACCGTAATTGTCATAAATATCTCTAATTTCTTGAATTAAATTCAAACCGTCTGTTGAAACATCGTCTAAACGACCAATAAAAGGCGAAACATAAGTAGCACCAGCTTTGGCAGCCAATAAAGCTTGACCTGCTGAAAACACTAAAGTTACATTTGTTCTTATTCCTTTATCCGAAAAATATTTGGCAGCCATAACTCCTTCTTTGGTCATTGGTAATTTCACGACAATTTGTTCGTGCAAATCAACCAATTCTTCCCCTTCTCTCACCATTCCTTCAAAATCCAAAGCATTTACTTCGGCACTTACATCGCCATCTACAAGGTTGCAAATGTCAACATAATGTTTTAAAATATTATTTTTTCCGGTAATTCCTTCCTTTGCCATCAAGGATGGATTAGTTGTTACGCCATCTAAAACGCCTAATGCTTGCGCTTCCTTAATTTGAGCTAAATTCGCTGTGTCGATAAAAAATTTCATATAATTGTGTTTAATTGTGTTTCATGTTTATTTTGGTCGTGACCAAGAGTCAGACTCCTTTGCAATTCACGCCCAAGAGCTTGTAATTCCAATTCAATCCCTCACGCAATCTTAAAATACCTAAAAGCCACTAACTGTTTTCCTCTTAATCTCGCCGGATTGAAAGCGAACTGACGAGGTAAATCTTACGCAAATTTAGGTATTAATTTACAAATATAAATTACTTTATAGAATTGTTTGTATTCAATTCTTTAAGTTGGTCTCTAATTTCTTCAAGAACATTAAGCATATCTTCCTTGTAAAGTTCACTATTATTGATTCTATCACTGATAGACTTTAAAATTCTTCGAATAATAAACCAAACTAAAATAAGTATCGAAACACCTAAAATAACAGGTAAAACAGCTGTACTATTTTCCATAATTTATAATTTAAAATGATTCATCAGCATTTTTTCATATACTTTATCAGGCAAAATTCGCTTTAAAACAATCGAGAATTTCTGCATAAAAGCTCCAACTTTATAATGAATTTTTGGATTTGGATTTTGAATGATTTTATAAACTGCTTCCGCCATTTCATTCGGATTACTGCCACTATCCACGTGTTCGTCCATCATTTTAAGTGTATTGCTGTACGGAATTTCATAAGCTGAATCTTTAATTAATAAAGCGTGAAAACGTCCGGAAGCAATATTAGTTGCAAAATCTCCTGGAGCCACATTGGTAATTTGGATTCCAAAAGACTTCACTTCCATTCGCAAGGCTTCGGTAATTAATTCTAAAGCTCCTTTTGAAGCTGAATAAACACTGCGATACGGCAAACCCATATAACCAGCGATAGATGTTATATTGATAATTAAACCCGATTTTTGAGAGCGCATTTGAGGCAAAACGGCTTTTATCACTTCGATGGGACCAAAGAAATTGGTCTCGAAATTATTCTTGATTTCTTCTGTTGGAATTTCTTCTAGTGGACCTGTGATTCCAACACCAGCGTTATTGATAACAATATCAAGTCGTCCTGAGGTGGTAATTATTTTAGCAACAGCTGCACGAATTGAATCTGAATTTCGAACATCTAGTGTTACCAAAGAGAAAACCGAGTTCAAAACCCGTTCTGGATTCCTACTTGTTCCATATACAACGAAACCTTTTTGGTGCAAAAATTCGCCTATAGATTTTCCTATTCCCGAAGAACCACCTGTGATTAGAACTACTTTATTCATTGCTGTGCGTTATGGGTTATTCGTTATGTGTTATGTGTTAGGAGTTATGTGTTAGGAGTTGTGCATTACGACTAGATATTTATAGCGTTCTACTAATTTCAACTCTTAACCCTTAACTTTTTACACCTAACCTAAAGCCCAAAAATAAAAAAATCCTCCCTAAGGAAGACTATACTATTTAAGTAATTTGGAAAAGAATCTGAAATAAATTCAAATTAAAAAATGGCAAGCGACCTACATCGCACCGCTCAACCACGTACCCTTGCTATGTTCCCATCCTGGGGGATTTTGCAGGAGCTGGTCGTGTAGGACTTGCCGGTGCAAATATACACTCTTTTTATATTTTTGCAAGAACTTTGCACCTATAAAATATCGTTGTATATTGCATCATCAAAATTTTACTTTATGAAAAATTATAACTTCCTATTTATCATTTTATTAGGAATCACTTTGTCGAATTGTGGAGGTACAAAAAAAGGTGAAAATACTTTATTTACTTTCGATGACTCGAAGTTAAAACAACAATATCAGCCTCAAGAATCCTTAGAATTAGGAATTTTGAATTCTAATTCAAAAGAAGTGGATAGCGTTGTTTACTATAACAACGATGTAAAAATTGGTTCTAAAAAAGGTCTTGACAAACTAGTTTTCAATTTAAAAGACCGAAAATTCGGAAATCAAAACCTGAAAGCTGTAGTATATTTTGAAGGAGAAAATTCAGTTGCCACAACTAAAATCGAATTAGTTTCGAATGTTATACCTAAAGCATTAAAATATACTATTGTAAATACATATCCGCACGATACTGCCTCATTTACCGAAGGTTTAGAGTTTTACAAAGATACTTTATATGAAAGTACGGGTTCAGGAAATGATTGTAAATCCTATTTAAGAAAATACAATTATAAAACTGGGGAAATTTACAAACAAACCAATCTAGAACCTCAATATTTTGGAGAAGGCATTACAATTTTGAATGGCAAAATGTATCAATTGACTTGGCAGGAAAAAACCGGTTTTATATATGATGCCAATACTTGGAAATTAGAAAAAACTTTTACTTATGACAAAGATATTGAAGGTTGGGGAATGACTAATGACGGTCAATTTATTTATCAATCTGATGGAACCGAGAAAATTTGGAAAATGGATCCAAAAACCCAAAAAATGATTGATTACATAAATGTGTACATTGGCAGCTCTAAAATCCCAAAAATAAATGAACTGGAATGGATTAATGGGAAAATATATGCCAACATTTGGACAAAAGATGCAATTACAGTTTTTAACCCTACTACCGGTGCTGTAGAAGGTGTTTTAGACCTTTTTAGCTTAAGAAAATTATTGAAATACCCAAAACCAGATGTCCTAAACGGAATTGCCTACAACCCAAAAACCAAAACCATTTTTGTAACTGGAAAAAACTGGGACAAGATGTTCGAAATCAAGGTTTCGGAATAATTTTGATCCTAACGATATCCTTAAAAAAACCTCACAGTATTAGCGATGTAAAATGCACATAAAATAAAATGCTAGTCATCAATAATCTGTTAGTAATGAAAGTGAAGTTTCAGCATAAAAAAAGAGGAACATCACTGCTCCTCTTTGCGTTTTTCTATAAATGTGCTACTCGTCCGGACAAAGTAAATAGAACCTAATTTTTTTACAACCTATATTTTTAGGTTAAACAGCTTTTACTACCCAAAATAGAGACACTGCGGAAATCTGGGATAACCTAATAGTAATTTTAGAAGCTTTCTAAAACTGCATCTTCATTCTTTACTAAATAGGATAAGGCTTTACTAGCAAGTTCATTCAATTTCATATTTTTTCGTGCGGCTAAAAGTATTAAACTTTGGTGTGTAGCCTTAGTTGTTCTAACATTAAAGACTCCATTAAAAATTTTATTAGGCTGTTTTCCTAATTCAATGCAGGTATCCAAATAGTCATCCACTGATTCTTCAAAAGATGCTTTTAATCCTAAAACATCTTGTGCTTCATAATTAATCAAATCATTGATTCCAATAATTTTCCCAAAAAGACAATTGTCTTCGGCACTAAATTCAACAGTTCCATTATAGCCTTTGTATTCCAAATAATTTTTCATAGTTCTAATTTTTCAATAATTTGTTTAATAACATATTGTTTTACAATATTTGAAGGATGTGGCTTGTGTAAACTAATGATGTCGGTTTTTTTGTTCACAAATTTTGTTCTCGAACCACCTGTTTTGCCTTTGGAAGCTTTTTCAAAATACCCTAAATGATTTAAAACTTTCACAAGTTCATCCCAAGTAAAATCAGTCGGATTGCTTCTAAATTGTTCTAATAATTTTTCTATTTTACTCATAATTCAATCAAAGGTAATATTTTTTTGTAACTAAAAAACAGTTACAAAAAAAAAAAAAATCATTGTTATTCCTTAATGATAAATTATTTTGTTGGTTACCGAAAGTAACGAGCATCTCGAAGTAGGGACACCAAGATGATCTAGGAAATTAAGAAACCCACGGAAGCATCACCATTGGCAAAAAAGCCAATCTTATTATTACAAAACCTATTGCCTACTATTGAAGTGATTTAAACTTTTGGTTGTAATTTGATGATACTGTTATTATTGAAGGTAAAATTTTAATAAAAAAAGAGGAACATCGCTACTCCTCTCTTTCCTTTATAAACTCTAATGTTCTTATTTCAAAGTAAAACTTGTTTTAGAAACCAATTCGTTTTTATCGAAAACATTTACAAAATAGGTTCCTTTTGCAAAGTCTTTTCCAGCTAAATCTTCTGAAACATTCACTGTTTTATTTTCGTATTTCACTTTAGAAATAAAACTATAAGTTAATGATTTATCTCCAAAACTAACGGTTTGTTTGTCACCAAGAACGTTACTTTTACTATCGATAACCTGAACATAATATTCTTTATCACCTGATTTAGCGATTTGATTTTCGGCAATGGTGAAACTAATTTTCAGCACATCAGCTCTTCCTGCTTTATCTGTAGCGATTTGTTTTCCAGAGCTTTTCAATTTATAAGCAGCGGTTTGCATATTCAGCACAGTCAATTTAGACCCTTTTTCTACTGTTTTTGCCAAATCTTCGTTTTGTCCTACTAATACCTCGTTGAATTTCTTAGATTCTCCTAAAACCACAACAGTACTATCACGTTGAACAGTTAAAGTTGTATTTTGTTTTTTCAAGCCTTCGTTTTCGGCCATTAAAACTTTTAAATTGTCCTGTAATTTAGACACTTCTGATCTGTATTTTGCCGAATCGCCTTTAGATTTGCTAATGTCATTCATCAATTTTACCACTTTGTCTCTTTCTAGAACTAATTCTTCAGACATTGAAGTATTTTCGGCAATGGCAGCATCATAAGTTGCTTTTAATTCTTGCAAATCTTTCATTACAGATTCTTTCTCAGTTACAGTTGTCGTTAAAACAGTTTGCACTTGTTTTGCTTCTGTCGTAAGTGTATAAATGTACACTAGACTCCCTATTAGCATCAAAGCTAAAACTCCAATAATTATTTTTAGTCCTGAATTGTTTTGTTGTTCTTCCATTTTTTTTAGAATTTGATTTACTTTTTATATTGGTACAAATTTAATAATATAATCTGACTTAAGAACGGATTCTAAACATTTATATTATATTTGGGGGATTTAAAAATTTTATGGAAAAACTGATCCCTTTCACGATAAATGACCTTGCTAAAGTTACGAACCACCGAAGTGGCGAAATAAAATTTGGGGAAAAAATGTTGACTGTTCCTAAAGGAATCGATCCTGCATTATTTTTGAAAAGCTGCGAAGCAAAATATGTTTTATTTGGTATTCCAGAAGATATTGGCGTTAGGGCAAATTTTGGAAGACCCGGAGCAGCATCGGCTTGGGAATGTGCCATAGAAAGTATTGCCAACATTCAACACAACCGTTTTTGCAAGGGGAGCCAAATTCTAGTAATAGGACAATTGAATGTCCGTGAGGAGATGAAAGAAGTAGAACATTTAGATTTTAATGACATTGATGATCGATCCAAATTGAGTCAACTTGTTGAAAAAATTGACAAAGATGTTTCACACATTATTTTTACCATCATAAAAGCGGGGAAAACTCCAATTATTATTGGTGGAGGACACAATAATTCTTACGGAAACATAAAAGGATCAGCTCTTGCCAAAGGGAAACCCATCAATGCTGTAAATTTTGACGCCCATTCTGATTTTAGAATTCTCGAAGGACGACACAGCGGAAACGGTTTTTCGTATGCTTTCGAAGAAGGTTTCCTCAAAAAGTATTTCATTTTTGGCTTACACGAAAATTACACTTCCAAAAGCGTGTTGGATATCATCAAAAAAATCGAAGACCGAGTGCGTTACACTACTTATGACAGCATCAATATTAGACAAGAAAAAATCTTCAAACAAGAACTCATTCAAGCTTTGAATTTTATTAAAAATGATTTTTACGGAATCGAAGTCGATCTCGATGCTATTCCTAATATTGCTAGTAGCGCTATGACTTTAAGTGGTTTTTCTATTGAAGAACTCCGACAGTTTGTTACCTATTTTGGTAAAAATAAAAACGCAACTTACCTTCATATTTGCGAAGGCGCTCCCGATTTGTGCGATGTAAAAAACAATCATCTTATTGGCAAACTCATTGGCTATTTGATTACCGATTTTATAAAATCGCACAATAGTATTGAGGTTGTATAAGTGTAGATCCGGTATTGCATCTTCGGAATATTCAGTCCATTCATTAAAAAAAAGTCAGACAAGAATCTCAATAATAAACACGAATTTTGGCATCTTTAAATTTCACAAATTGTTTTTAGACATAAGAAAAATTAGTGTTGTTTTGTTCTTATACTTTTTGAATTTGTGCTAATTTGTGACCCGAGCATAGCGAACAGGCGAAGCAAATTTGTGGCTAAAAATTTGAAAACAAAACCATACTGAAATTTGCGAATTAATTCCCATCAAAAATAATAAACCTATATTTGCATCATTATCTACGTATCTATTACTAGATCATTTATACAAAAAATATGTTATTCGAAGATTTATCATTATCCAAAAGTATTCAAAGAGCCGTATTCGAAGAAGGCTACCTCAACCCCACTCCTATTCAAGAGCAATCCATTCCGCTAGTTTTAGCCGGAAGAGATTTGATAGGTTGTGCACAAACCGGTACAGGAAAAACAGCAGCATTTGCCATCCCCATCATACACCAATTGCACCGAATTGTAGGTTCTTCTAAAAAAGCCAAAGAAATTCGTGCCCTAATTGTTACTCCCACCAGAGAATTAGCCGTACAAATTGGTCAAAGTTTTGACACCTATGGCAAATACACCAATCTCGTTCAACTCACCATTTTTGGCGGTGTGTCTCAACTTCCTCAAGTAGATACGCTTCGCAAAGGAGTCGATGTTTTGGTAGCAACACCAGGAAGATTACTCGATTTGCACAAACAAGGGTTCATCGATTTAGACCATTTGCACACCTTAGTCCTAGACGAAGCCGACCAAATGCTGGATATGGGTTTTATAAATGATGTGAAGAAAATTGTAAAGCTTACGCCAAAAAACAGACAAACCCTTTTATTCTCGGCAACGATGCCCATCGCCATCAGGGAATTGGCCGAAATGTTCCTGAAAGACCCCGAGAAGGTCGAAGTATCGCCCGTTTCTTCTACAGCCGAAAATGTAGCTCAACAGGTTTATTTTGTTGAAAAAGGCGAGAAAAGAAATTTGCTGTATCATTTGATCAAAAATCAAAACTTATCCGATGTATTGGTTTTTTCGAGAACCAAACACGGTGCCGATAATGTGGTGAAAGCCTTGCGCAAAAACAACATCGCCGCTGAAGCCATTCACGGCGACAAATCACAAAATGCACGTCAAAGAGTTTTGGATGCCTTCAAAAACAAAGAAGTAGGCGTTCTTGTGGCTACTGATATAGCCGCTCGTGGCATCGATATCGACCAATTGCCGTTTGTTATCAATTTCGATTTACCCAATATTCCCGAAACTTATGTACACCGCATAGGAAGAACAGGTCGTGCTGGAAATGAAGGAGTTGCGATTTCGTTTTGTGGTAAAGACGAACACCAATATTGGAAAGACATTCAAAAACTAATCAAAGTCGAAGTTAAAACCATCAGCGACCATCCTTATCCTTGGCATTCGGGCAATCCGGAAACAGCTCCAGGAGGTTCTACAAAACCAAAGAACTCCAATCGAAGCGGTGGCGCACACAAATCCAGAAAATCTGATGCCTCGAAACAAAACAAAAAACGCTGGTATTAAAACTGTTGTAATACCAATCAGACTTATATCAAAGTCGAATTTTTTTTGTCAGATCGAGCGAAAGCAAATAGGTAAAGCAATCGGAGGCTATCGTAAATACTCTCACTATCGAATCCTTTTATAATTCAAAGACTTCTAAGTACTTTTCAAATCTATTGAAGTATTGTAACCGATTATAGACTTTTTGATATTCGATTTTACCAAATCATCAGCAGAATCAGCTAGCAAACACTGCAAGGTAATTTGAAAACTGCCCAATTCATCCATTTTCACCATCCTACTCCAAGCAAAGGATTTGCCAATAATTTTATTCAAAACACAACGTCTCTTTGAATGATTTTTATAATAGTAATGCGATAGCTTTATTATACAAAATTACCCCTCCTAAACGTCTCTTCGATTGATTTTGAATAGTAATGCGACAGCTTTACTAGTCAAAATAGTATCGAGAAGTTTTGGGTAATAAATGGTTCTCGATACCATTTTTAAAGCATTCCCTTTAGGATTTCAAACGCCATTGCTCTGGCTTTAAAAATCACTCGAACTGACGAGCGATTATCAGTTTTCCTCTCTTATAAAACCTTCCTTCACTTCGACTGATTTTGAATAGTTATGCTATAACAAAACTTTGCGAGCCCAAAAAAATAAGGGAGTGTTTAGAAGATTTTTTTTATTTTCCAAAATAAGAAATCCTATATTTTACAGTGTCTAAGGCTTCATATAGCATAATTAAAATATTGATATACAGTTATTTATAGTTTGTATGAAAAGTAATCCAATCGCTTCTTTTTGTTAAAAACTCAGTCAAATTGTGAATAAGTTAAGTTTTATTTAACAAGAAATAAATTTACTTATGTAATTGTCAGTTAGGAGCTGTATGTCTGTTTACTAAGGCAAACTTTTTTATTTATTAATTTAATACGCAAAAAAAAATGGCGATTAAATTTAAAACTCAGTCAAGAAAGAACCCTCAGGACCTGACTGCCCCTGAAAAATTTTATGCCGCCGCAATAAGCAACGGCGAAACTGATATGGAATCTCTTGCTGAGATGACAGCCTATCAGAGTACTTTAACAGATACTGATTGTTATGCAGTATTGAGATCGTTGGAACACAACATCATCAATGAGCTGAAACAAGGCAGAATTGTTAAATTGGGTAGCTTGGGAAATTTCCAAGTGAGTATTAGTTCAGGAGGTAAAGTGACCCCAGGAGAGGTTACCGCTACCGATGTAACTAAAAGCAGAATTCTTTTCCGACCTGGAAAAAAATTACGCAATTTACTAGGTAATCTAAGTTACCTAAAAGCGAGCTAGTAACCCGCCATGTAGAGCATTTTTTACATGTCCGAAAGCCTCGAGTGTTCCCGCACTCGAGGTTTTTTTTTGCTTTTTTTCACGAAACTTTTCGCCAGTTCGTCCTGATGAAACTTTTGCTTCGTCCTGACGAACCAAAAAACTCGTCCCGACGAGCTAAATGAAAGGTCAGGACGAATTGAAAATTACTTCTAGAGAGAGAAAATTGAGCGTAAATTGCTTTTTTTGGGAGAAATAAAGGGTAAAATCAAAACCAAAATTGTGGTTTTTTTGCTAAAAATAAGCTATTTTTTTACTCCTTTTACTACATTTTTGGCATAAAAAAAGCCCAAAAAAAGCAGCTAGTAACCCGTCTTTTTGAGCAAATTTTAATGTTCGAAAGCCTCGAATAGTTCCCGCTATTCGTATCGAATTGTTTTGTAAAAATAAAAGATATTTGTATAAATTGTAACTGCTATGTTGAAAAATCTTTAAAATCGTTGGTATTACTAGCTTTACAGGGGATAACTTATTAACAAACGCAGTTTTTAGAATAAGAAAAAACGGAATAATATTAAAAAACAATAGTGTAAATAGTGAAAAACGAATAATTTTAATATTGTTTTTAACTAAACTGTTTTTTTGCCCCAAAAATAGGCTTTGAGTCAATGTACAAATCAAAAACATAATGGGATTATACAGTTTTTAAATAAAAAAAAGGTGAAATGTGGAAAACCGTAAAGAGGGATGGTTTTAATGGGTTAGTTTTGTTTATAAATTTTGTTAACAAAGTGTAATTTATAGTGTATTTATTTAATTGGATTATGGCTAAATTTGAACTTCAAGAAAGATACAAAACATTTCAATAAATTAAAGTATTTAAATCCAATTGAACTTAGATTATATATTATTTTTGGAATTTAATTTAATATTAACAATTTGAAACAGAAAAGTACATAATGAGTGAAAAATTAACCGCAATCGACTTATTCTCTGGATGCGGAGGATTTTCTTATGGATTCCAACAAGCTGGATTCCACATAATTTTAGGTGTAGATAATACAGACATAGCTCTAAAGACTTTTGAGAAAAATCATAATGATTCCAAAACACTCCTTTTAGACTTGCACGAAGACAATTCTATTGATAAAATTGTAGAAGCAAAAGGAGACCATAAAGTCGATGTAATTATAGCAGGGCCTCCTTGTCAAGGTTTCTCTTTGACTGGCACACGAAACGAAAATGATGAGAGAAATACACTTTTTAATGCAGTTTTTAAATTGGCAAAAAGAGTTAATCCAAAAGCTATAATAATAGAAAATGTTCCAGGATTACTTAATCTTTATAATGGAAAAGCGAAAAAAGAAATTATTGAACTTTGCGAAAAAATGGGATATAATTGCAATCCAAAACTTCTATATGCACCAGATTATGGAGTTCCTCAAATTAGAAAACGTGTCTTCTTTGTTGCTATCAAAAAAGAATTAGGAACATTTGAATTTCCAGAACCATCTCATAAACCTGAAGAATATATAGGGTGTAAAGATGCTATTGGTGATTTACCAGACTTAGTGAGTGATTTAGGAAATGAAGAATTACCATACGATAAAAAAGCTTTCAGTGAATATCAAAAAACAATGAGAATGGGAAGCAAAATTTTGACAAATCATCTTGGAACTCAACATACTGAACACGTAATAAATGTAATTTCACAAGTACCTGAAGGGGGAAATCATAAAGATTTGCCGAAAGGTATTGGTGAATCACGAAAATTTAATGAAGCTTGGACTAGATACCACAGCAAAAGACCTTCTAAAACAATAGACACTGGTCATCGCAATCACTTTCATTATCAATGGAATAGAGTTCCTAGTGTACGAGAAAATGCGAGATTACAATCTTTTCCAGATGAGTTTATTTTCTTGGGTAATAAAACACAACAATATCGCCAAGTTGGAAATGCAGTACCCCCTTTACTAGGGAAAATTCTAGGAACTCAACTCATAAATTATTTGAAAGATGAAGATTAATGTAATTGATTTGTTCGCAGGTTGCGGTGGATTAACTGATGGATTTCTTCAGACAGGTAAGTACAATACATTAGCAGCTGTTGATTGGGAATTCCAAACCGTTCAAACTCTAAAAAAAAGGTTGTACAAAAAATGGAATTACGATTTAGATCTTAACAACATATTGCACTTTGATATTCAAAGAACAGATGAATTAATTTATGGCTACGAAGATTCAAATTTTGGTTCGAGTAGTGGGTTAAATTCAATTATTGGTAATGAAACTGTTGATTTAATTGTTGGTGGCCCTCCATGTCAAGCATATTCAATTGCAGGCAGAGTTCGAGATGGAAATGGTATGCAAGATGATTATCGTAATTACTTATTTGAAAGTTATGTAAAAATGGTTGGTCATTTTCAACCTAAAGCGTTTGTCTTTGAAAATGTTGAAGGTATACTTTCTGCAAAACCTGGAGGGATTTCAATTGTAAAAAGAGTAAGACAAGCTTTTGAAGAAATTGGCTATGAGATAACTGAAAATTTGAGAGGAAATGCTTTGTTTGATACCTCATATTATGATGTTCCACAAAAAAGAAAAAGAGTAATCATTTTTGGTATCCAAAAGAGCGAAAATAGCACTAACCAAGTTCGAAAGTTTTACTCTATCATGAAGGAAAAAGCAAGAAAAGAACCATTGAATTCAAAACTTGCTTTAGATAATTTACCAAAAATTTACCCTTCAAAACTTAATCCTAAACATTCACATTCTGTAAAACTCAATGGAGTTCCATTACCAAAGAATCACGAACCTAGAATGCACAGTGATAGAGATATAGAAATATTTCAAATGCTAGCTGAGGATATTCTATGTGGTGATGAAAAATATGTTACTAGTAAAGCATTAATTCAATTATACAAAGAAAAGACTGGAAAAGATTCTAAGTTTCATAAATATAACGTGATTCGGGAAGATAAACCAAGTAACACAATACCGGCTCATTTATATAAAGACGGGTTAAGACATATTCACCCAGACCCAAAACAAGCTCGTTCAATAACAGTACGTGAGGCAGCTAGAATACAAACTTTTGATGATGATTTTGAATTTTTAGGATCTAAAGGAGATCAATATAAAATGATTGGTAATGCAGTTCCTCCAAAATTTTCAAAAATAATCGCAGAAACTGTTTTTGATATATTAAATAATTTAAGCAAACCAATTACTATTAATACAGGTCTTTTTAATTGTGAATCAATAAACCAAATATAAGTTTATGCTATACACCCAAAATTTAGAAGAAATTATTTTTAATCGCCATGAAATATTAGATACTGATGAACTAATTGTTTTGTCAGGATATCTAGGTCCTTCTCCAGTAGCAAGATTAGAAGAATTACCATTTAATTCTCGTGTCATTTATGGAATGTATGGTTCTGAAGGTATCCAGACAAGCCTTCATAACTCACTTACAAGAATTCAAAACGAAGTTAGTAACCTAAATATATTTTATTCACAGCTGCCCGTACATTCAAAATGCTATGTTTGGCGCAAAAATGGTGAAATAATTCATGCTCTAATTGGTTCTGCAAATTTTTCAATAAATGGACTTACAACACCTTTTCGGGAAATTTTAGCAGAAACTACTAGAGATACTTTTAATCCATTAAATGATTATCTTGGTTACGTATTCAACAATTCAATTTCCTGTTTAGAAATAACAGGTCGGAATGTCCAGAAAAGTGTTGATACTAATGGAATTTGCAATATGTCTCTTATAATGCCAAATGGGCAAACGCATAATGCAAGTGGGTTAAATTGGGGATATATGGCAAATGGACAACCTTCCCAGAAGAGAGGTATTGATGATGCCTGCATTCCAATAAGCATAGAACACATCAGACAATATACTGAACTTTTCCCTGCAAAATTGACAAAAAGAGAACTTTTAGATGTAAGAGGAAGAAAACAAAGGTCAAATGAGGCCATTGAATTAATTTGGGATGATGGTATTACAATGGAAGGATTACTCGAAGGAACTAATATTGTAAATGATATTGAATACCCCAAACAAATAAGCTCTTTTCCAGCAAAAAACCAAATGGGAGAATATTTAAGACAACGCCTTCATGTTCCATTAGGTCAACCCGTTAGAAGACATCATTTAGATAAATATGGAAGAACTGATATTTCTGTATCTTTATTAGGAAAAGGAATTTATAGTTGTGATTTTTCAGTATAAATAAACTAAATAATAATGTTAAGCGTATTTGAAATTCTCACTAACTAATAATAGCAAATTTCAAAATCGGAATTGCATTAGGATTATATTTATATGTTTTCATCAATAAAGTAATCTTCCATCTGTTAGATCGAGCCACGAAAAGAGATAACTTAGTAAAGGTTCAAAAGTATTTTCCAAAGAAAAGTTATCAGAACTTCAATATCCACATAGTGACAAACCACAAGATTTTTATTTAGTTGTTGATATTGAAAAACACATAACTACTGATTTAGGAGAAAACCATTGGAATTACAAAGAATTAGAAAAATACAAAGAAGTTTTGGAGAAAGAAACTAATATTAGAAAGGCTGCTGGTATTCCATTTGCTGTTTCATTACGTGAGTTGATGAGAGTGAAAAGAAGTGCATTGAATGGCAATAGTTGAATAATAAAAAGTATATAAATCATAAAACTGTATTTAAGTTTATTAATGTGTTGAAAATGAAAATATAAAATGAAAAAATTACCAATTAGCATCCAAAAAATAAAAGTTGAAAATAATCATCCAAGACGTATTGTCAATGAAAATTTTGCAATAGAAACTATTAAATATTTATTCAAATTAGAAGAAAAAGGAGAACAATGGCAAAGAACTTTTCTTTGTGATAGAGATGATTTGCTACATTTAAGAGATGAAATTAATAAGTTAATAGAAACTACAACTACTGCCGAAGTTTTAATGATAGCAAATGATAAGGCAGAAATAATTGATGAACATTATAAATCCGATAATCTATGTCAAAATTGTAGTTATAGATTAACCCAAAAGTGCATTGCTTGTTTATTCGTTTTGCAAAGTCCACTTGAAAGAAAACTCTTTTTAGAACTTTCAAAAGCATACATTCGCTTTCAAACACAATATCCATTAAATTGGTTTGGTGAAAATATTTCGATTGAAGGAAAAACCTATGAGGATAAACAAAATAATTTCAAAGAAGTTTTAACTGTTGTGGATTTTTATATTGAAAAAAAACAAACCAAACTTTGTGTTTATACTGATGGGCATAGTTATCATGAAAGAACTGAAGACCAAGCAAAAAAGGATAGAAATATTGATAGAAAATTACAAGAATTAGGTTTTCAAGTACTACGATATACGGGAAAGGAAGTAAATGAAAATCCATTAAAAATTATTAATGAAATCCAAAAGTGGATTGAAAATTAATATTTGAAATAATCAGGCAGAATTTGGATATTGTATAAGAACTGATGTAAAAATTTATACTTATTTTTTATAATAATCCATTCCAATGCCGAAAACTGTAATGGGGTTTCGTTGGAATTTTTTTTATATTTACGCTAAAGAAAAAGGGTGTCGTACAAAAAGATAGCAGCACAAAAACAACCGCTTATGGATAAAATAACTCAAATCAATGTAGTGCTCAAAGAGTATTTTACACTGAATAAAACGGTTCGTAGTGTACCCGCAAAAGATATGATGCCTTATTTTATTCTTGCAGGCATTTTTCCTTCGGATCACAACAATGGGATGCCCATTCGCGCTCTTTTAAGAAAACTAGATGCCGACAAAAAATTGCGCCGTATTCCCTTTGCCGTCGCCGAACGGAAAACGAAGAATACGAGTTGGTTTTTTAAGAAGCGTTAGGGGTTAGGTGTTAAGAGTTAGGGGTTAAGAGTTTCGAATTTGGAGTTTGAATTTTGAAGTTGAAATTGAAATTGAATTTTGAAGTTGAAATTGAAATTGAAGTTGATTTTTGAAATTGAAATTGAAATTGAAATTGAATTTTGAAGTAACTCCTTGCCTTCGAAGTAAGATTTGGTGTGGATTTAATATCCTTATGCGGTGATAAAACCTTTATTACACCGCAAAAATGCGGTGTAAAACTAAAATAATCACCGCTTGTTACTCCATTTGCGGCGAATAAGCCTTATATTTACCTCAGAAATGTGGTAAATATGTATATTCATCAAAAAAAAGATTGGCCTAAATTCACTTGGGATGCCGCTATCATCACTCCTTTGCTTGGAGAAGTTAGACACTGGCAAGGCAAAATACTGGGGATGATGCAAGTACTTGGTTTTCGAATGCAAGAGGAAACCGAGCTTAAAACATTAACCTTAGATGTACTAAAATCAAGTGAAATTGAAGGAGAACAACTGAATCCAGAACAGGTTCGTTCTTCTATTGCAAAGCGTTTGGGTATTGCAATTGCTGGTGCAGTTCCTGCCGATCGCCATGTTGAAGGTGTTGTAGCCATGCTATTGGATGCTACACAACGCTATAATGAACCTCTAAGCAACGAGCGTTTGTTTGGATGGCAGGCAGCCCTTTTTCCAACTGGACACAGTGGCATTTATAAAATAAAAACTGCTGCTTGGCGAGACGATACTATACAAGTAACCTCTGGTCCAATGGGAAAAGAAACAGTTCATTTTGAAGCACCGAGCGCCGATAAAGTACCGCTAGAAATGAATGCCTTTTTAACGTGGTTCAATACCCATCAGGATATGGATCCTGTACTCAAAGCCGCAATCGCTCATTTGTGGTTTGTGACACTTCATCCCTTTGAAGATGGCAACGGACGCATCACTAGAGCCATAACCGATATGCAATTGGCTCGTGCCGACAAAAGCAAACAACGATTTTATTCGATGTCTGCCCAAATTCAAGCGGAGCGCAACACCTATTATGCAATATTGGAAGCTACACAAAAAGGGGACTTGGATATAACTTCCTGGTTGTGCTGGTTTTTGAATTGCTTGTTGCATTCGATGACGCAGACCGATGCACCTATTGCTTTAACTTTAAAACGGGCTCAATTTTGGGAAACGCATCGAGCTACTGATTTTAACTCCCGCCAACATAAAATACTGCAACTTCTTTTGGATGATTTTTTTGGTAAACTAACGGTTTCAAAATATTCTAAAATCACAAAAGTTTCTTCGGATACGGCACTCAGAGACATTCAAAATCTAATGGGTAAAGGGATTTTGGAACAAGTAGGAAATGGTAGGGGTACTTTTTATGTTATGAGTTAGAAGTTAGAAGTTAGAGGTTAGAGGTTACCCCTAACCCCTAAAGGGGAACAGGATATGTGATTTGGAGTTTGAAATTGAAGTAGCCCCTAACCCCTAAAGGGGAACTGGATATGTGATTTGGAGTTTGAAATTGAAATTGAAGTAGCCCCTAACCCCTAAAGGGGAAATGGATATGTGATTTGGAGTTTTGAACTTGATTTTTGAACTTGATTTTTGAATTTGGGATAAAGTAAAGCAGTACTTATCACTAAATTCAGTATTTTTGTGTTATGAAATCCTCTGTCAACATCGCTACAATTTTCCCAAAACACTTATTTTGGGATATGGATCATAGTAAACTTCATCTTACTAGAGATGCGGCCATTATCATTCCAAGGGCTTTGTTTGCAACCACTCCTGAGACATTTGAAACTGACATTTTAAAATTAGAAGCGCTATATTCAACTAAAGATATTGTAAAATACTTAAAATTAACTACAGAAAATATCAGCAATAATGTTTGTATGAGTGTAGCAAAAAGATACGGTATAAAACCATTTCTACGTTTTTCACTATAATTTATGAAAGCAGTTACTCCAGCAATCATCAAAGCTATAATTGAATTACAAACATTACCCACAGTATCAAAATTTACTCTAGGTGGTGGAACAAATCTAGCACTACAATTCAATCACAGAATTTCAAATGATATCGATTTATTTTAAGAGGGAATAATTGGCAAAGAGGGATTTAAGAATATCGAAAATGAAATCAAAAACTACTTTGGTACTCACGCAAAAAGCTTTGATAATCCTTGTGATATCAATGATCAATATTGTTTTATGCGTTTTTTTCTTGATTTAGAAGATGGCGAAACCATAAAAATAGAATTGCTTCAAAATATGAAGAATTTATTTGATTTAGAAGTCAATCAAGGGATAAATCTACTTTCTAAAAAAGACATTGGTTTATTTAAATTAATCAGTACCTCAAACCGTTCGACCAAAAAAGATATTTATGACTTAGACTTCATAACCGATACGATTTCATTAATCGAATTATATGAATACTTAAAAGTTAAAACACTTAAATTTAATAAAGAAGAGCATAGAACAATATTTGATTTAAACAAAAACAACACTCCAATTGATAATCCAGAATTACTATTAAAATTTGATACTAATTCCGATTATTCAAAGTTTCCTTCCCAAACTAACGATAGCATCCAAATCATCGAGGGAAGCAAAACTTGGATTGAAGCAAAAATAAGTTGGCGTTCAAAAGTAAGACGACTGTTTAGTCATTTAGGAAAAGACTTTCCTAGACCCAAAGGAATAAAAATTAAATAAGCTTTGGATGTAGGGAGTTAGGTGTTAGGGGTTAAGAGTTAAGAGTTAGGAGTTTGTTAGATGTTTCGAATTCTGCTAATGCCATATCAATAACAAAAAAAGTCCTGAAAATTATTCAGGACTTTTTTGGATTGTAAACGGTGGAATATTAGAAGTCATTTAAACTTTTTCCATTTGCTAAAAAATTTGTCTTCTGCATCCACTTTTTGCCTTTTTTTCGTTCCGTAGCCCAGCTATGCAACTAAAAAAAGACTTCAATTGGCTACAAAATACTAAATTTTAGCTTCGCTCAGTTCGGCAAATGCCTCGGGTCGCTAAAATGTAAAAAGTTTAAATCACTTCTTATTCTAAACCAAAACTCACAGTTACATTTGCTGTAATTTCTATTTCGCCAATGGCCAAAGTTTCTCTTGGAGCTGATTCATCCATAGCCATGGAAGCTTTCATAGCATACATTCTAGGTTGCGGAATAAATACTTGTGAATTGTCGGATATCAATAGGGCTTTGCCCACTTTTTGATTTAAAACCGATACATAATCTTCGGCTTTCGCTTTGGCATCTTTCATAGCTAGTTTTCGAGCATCGGATTGCAATTGTAGCAATTGAGACGATTTGAATTCAACATTGTCTATTCTATTGATGCCTTCATTAACCAAACCTTCCATCAAGGTATCGTATTTAGACAAATCTTTCAATAGAATTTGAACCGATTGTGTGGCTACATAACTGTATTTCTTTTTCTCATAATCATAATTTGGATTCAAAGAAATACGCTGGGTTTGAAAATCCTCTTGGGCAATGTTCGCTTTCTTGATGAATTTCAAAATAGCATCCATTTTTATGTCATTCTCTCGCTTTACTTCAACGGCTTTGATTCCTTTAGTTTCAATAGAAATAGCAATTAACACTTGGTCTGGAGCTACTTTTACTTTTCCCTCGCCCGATACATTAATCATTGGAACTTGTTTTTGCTCCTGTGCATAGGAATTTGCCATAAAAACTAAGGCAAGAATTAAAATTACTTTTTTCATTTTATAAAGTTTAGATTATTTTCTAAAAGGCCATTCAAAACTTATGCCAATTATAGTTTTCCCAATTTAGTCATTACAAAAAGGATTCCAATTGGAATTGCCAAAAGCACTACCATCCCCGTATTATCTACTAACATCGTAGGTTCTTTGACAATCGTAAATATATAACCACCTATGGCACCTCCAAAATGAGCCGTGTGTCCAATGTTGTCGTTCTTGGCCTTGATTCCATAAATAGAATACAACAAATAACCAATCCCAAAAAGATAAGCAGGAATGGGAATGGGAATGAAAAACATGTACAAACTCATACTGGGATCAATCAAAATAGCGGAATATAAAATTCCTGTCACCGCTCCTGATGCTCCAATGGCTCGGTAACCGTAGTCATTTTTGTGCATTAACAAAGTCAACAGACTTCCAAAAACAAGGCTTGCCATATAAATCAACAAAAAGGAAAAATCTCCAAAATAGCTACTGACTACAGGCGCAAACATATAAAGGGTGAACAAATTGAAAAACAAATGCCCCAAATCGGCATGTAAAAAACCAGAAGAAATCATTCGGATATGTTCACCGGCACGAATGCTACCTATGTGAAATTCGAATTTTCTAAAAAAGGCCACATCGTTCATTCCTTTGTAACTGAAAAAACAAGTGACGGCAATAATTACAATTAAAATAGTGCTCATAACGAATTGAAGTGTTTTTGAAAGTGTAAATCTAATTAATATTTATGGGATTAAAACAGCGGAAGAGCACGGCATTCGCTTTTAAAAAAAGTTAGCCACAAATTTGCTTCGCCTGTTCCCTATGCTCGGGTCACAAATTAGCAAAAATTTTTATCAAAATTAAAATTGAATAACACGAATCCTATATGATTTTAATAATTCGTGTAATTAAAAACTTTCTACCAATTTGTGTAAATTGGTGTAATTCGTGGCGGAAACTTTTAAAAGCGAATGCCGTGAGTGTTAAACTCGCAACCAAAAGGATTTTTTGAATTATATTTGTATCAAATATTTAGTTCATGCGTTTGATTATTTACCTCCTTATCTATCCTTTTTTGTGGTGCATTTCGGTGTTGCCTTTTCGCTTATTGTATCTCTTTTCAGACTTTGTTTACGTAATAGTGTATTATATCATTGGTTACCGAAAAAAAACAGTTCGCGAAAACTTGGCTTTGACATTGCCCCATTTATCCGATGCCGAACGCTTGATTATCGAAAAAAAATCATTCCGCCATTTGTGTGATTTGTTTCTGGAAATGATAAAAACAATGACGATTTCCCAAAAAGAAATTAGCCAACGTTTTGTGTTTACCAATCTGGAAGTGTATCAAAAACTAGAAGAACAAAATAAAAGTATTGCCATGATGATGGCACATTATGCTAGTTATGAATGGGCAATTTCTATGAATTCCCAAGCTAAATTTAGTGGTTACGCGATTTACAAACAAATAGCCAATCCCTATTTTGATAAATTGGTACGTAATATTCGATCTCGTTTTAAAGCGTATCTTATCACTACTAAAGAAACTGTTCCTACTATTATTAAAAATAAAAATAACAATCTGCTGTCTCTCTTTGGCTTTGCGAGTGATCAATCCCCAAAAATCACCTCAGCTTTTCACTGGCAAAAATTTATGGGAATTGAAGTTCCTGTTCATACTGGAGCCGAAATGCTGTCAAAAAAATACAATATGAATGTTGTTTTCATAAAAGTAAAAAAAGTAAAACGGGGCTATTATGAAGCTAGTTTCGAAGTTCTTTCGGAAAATGCTACAAACGTACCCAATTACGAAATCACCGATTCCTTCCTAAAACTAGTAGAAGAACAAATTTATGAAGCTCCAGAATTTTATTTGTGGACTCATAAACGATGGAAACACAGGAGGTAGATTTTAGATTTTAGATTGCAGATTTTAGATTTTAGATTGCAGATTTTAGATTACAGATTTTAGATTTTAGATTACAGATTTTAGATGCAGGTTTAAGGTTAAGGTTTAGGGTTTATTTTCAAGTCTTACTACTTATACTGCTGTCTTAATACTTAGGGTTGGAGGTTTAAAATTTAAGACAGCAGTGTTCAGCATTCTGTTTAAGTACTTTGCACAATTAAAAAATAGATAGGCATTCCAATAGTTATATTTACTGGGAAGGTTACTGCGAGAGCCATTGGTAAGAAAAGACCGGGATTTGCCTTAGGAACTGAAATTTTCATAGCTGCTGGAACTGCAATGTAAGAAGCACTTGCTGCTAAAACTGCAAATATAAATCGATTGGTTATGTCTGGTGTCACATAGGAACTTAACATCGCAATGATACAACCATTAATCAATGGAATTGCTATGGCAAAAATAATTGGAAACCAACCAAAGGAGAAAAACGATTTCAACTTTCTTCCGCTAGTAATTCCCATATCTAAAAGAAAAATGGCAAGAAATCCTTTGAAAAGGTCGTTTGTAAATGGTTTTATTCCCTCAGCTTGCTTCGCATTAGCCACAAAACCAATAATCAAACTCCCCAGAATAAGCAATACACTGCCATTGGTTAAGGAATGTTTTATTACAGATCTTTTTTTGATGATTTGGGTTTCGTCCTTGTTGAATATGGAGATTAAAATCAATCCAATGATTATTGCGGGCGATTCCATCAAAGCCATAATGGCTACCATGTGTCCGTGAAGTAATAGCTGATGCGATTCGAGGTAAGAAACTGCCGTTACAAATGTTACCGCACTTACTGAGCCATAAGCAGCAGCAATTGCTCCCGCATCAAACACGTTTAATTTTCTTTTTAGTATGAAAAATGTGTAGAGCGGTACTATGAAGGAAATAAACATCCCAAATAACATAGACCATAAAATTTCCATTGTAAGCGGTTCATGAGATAATTCCTGTCCACCCTTGAAACCTATTGCAAATAAAAGGTATAATGAAATAAATTTTGACGAACCCTCTGGTATTTCCAAATCGCTTTTTAAATACACAGCAAAAATTCCAAGAACAAAAAAGAGTAAGGCTGGGTTTGTTAAATTATCTATTAGTAAATTAAAGTCCATTTTTTTTATTGTTTAATTGTTTATAATTAGTTGATTATAATTAGTTGGTTATTCTACAAATTCTAATTTACCTGTTAGTAGGGAATAATAGGCACCTACTATTTTTATCTCTCCTTTTTCTTCCATTTCTTTTAAGATATCACTTTTGACTCTAATTTGTGAGACGGCATTTCGGATATTGTTTTTATTCACAGTTTTAATATATTCCTCATTCTTTGAAGATTTATCACCTGTAAAACTTTGACTCATTGCAATTGCAGGTTTAATATTTTTTAACATTGCCGTAATATTTCCTAAATGAACATCGTCAATTGCTCCCTTGACGGCTCCGCAATGTTGATGCCCCATAACTAGAATTAACTTTGCACCTGAAACTTTACAAGCGAATTCCATACTTCCCAAGAGGTCGGTATTGACAAAATTTCCAGCTACTCTTCCAACAAAAACATCACCAAGACCTTGGTCAAATACATCTTCAACAGGGACTCTACTGTCAACACAACTTAAAACTATCGCTTTGGGAAATTGACCACCAGTGACCGCCTTTCTGATTTCTTCTGAATGATCTCGTTGCGTAACATTGCCACTATTGAATCGTTGGTTTCCATTTTTGAATTCTTGCAAAACATCCTCAGGACGTAACGAAGCCTGTTCTGCTTTTGTCATCACATGCTTGTTGGTATGATTTCCATTTTCAGCTTTTGAATTATCTCTTAATTTTTTTCCAGTGTGACAAGACACAACAAACGCACTAGCTATAACTATTGCAATAATGGGGAGTAATTTTCTTTTCATTTTTTAAATTTTTAGTTTGGCAAATGTCAATACTTTAATCCATATATTTTTATTTATGTTTATTATAAAATACATAAATTATTTTTATGTATTTAAATTCAATAATTAAAAACTTTATTCTTTTCGAATTCAAAAAAGTACACTGTTTGACTATTTTTTTATCGGAATTTTGAAAATAGTAATCTTTTACCAAGTTGATTATTATATATGATTCCATTATCATATACTAAATTTCCATTTACAAATGTTTTCACTATTTTACTTTTGAAGCATTGATTTTCAAATGGAGACCACTGACATTTGTACAGTGTATTTTCGGGGGTGACCTTCCAGGAATTATTCAAATCTACTAGTACTAAATCAGCATAATAACCTTCACGAATATAACCCCGCTCCTTAATTCTGTATATTTCAGCGACATGATGGCTCATTTTTTCGACAATTTTTTCAAGACTTATTTTGCCTTGATGAAAAAATTCAAGCATTGCAGGCAACGCATGCTGAACCAAAGGTCCGCCAGACATTACTTTAAAGTAAGAACCACTTTTTTCTTCGATAGTATGAGGAGCATGGTCTGTTGCAATGATATCAAGTTTATTCTCCAAAAGAGCTGCTAATAATCCGTTTTTATCTTGTTCTGTTTTAATTGCTGGATTCCATTTTATTTTTGCTCCCAAACTTTCATAATCTTTATCTGAAAACCAAAGGTGATGTACACAAGCTTCAGCTGTAATTCGTTTTTCTCGAATAGGGAGATTATTCTCGAATAAGTTAGCTTCTGCAAGCGTTGAAATATGAAACAAATGCAACCGATTATTATGCTTTTTCGCAATTTCTAAAACACGTTTTGTCGCCGTTAGACAAGCTTCTTCACTTCTGATTTTTGGATGAAATTCAAATGGAATATTTTCGCCATACTTTTTGCGATACTGATTGGTGTTATTTTTAATGATAGCGTCGTCTTCGCTATGCAAGGCAACCAAAGAATCTGATCGCGAGAAAAGTGTTTCTAAAAATTCGGGATAATTTGCCAAAATGCCTTCGTCATTATTAAAATACAATCCATCGTCGGTTATGCCACAAACATTTTCGTTATCAGTTTTTAGTGCTTCTTCTAAATTGTTTTGATTGATTCCCATAAAAAAGGAATAATTAGCCACTGATGTTTTTGATGCTATTTTATACTTTTCCTCCAACAACTCTTGGGTTAAGGTGTTGGGTATTGTATTTGGCATTTCCATAAATGAGGTTATTCCACCAGCTACTGCAGCGCTTGATTCGGAATAAATTGTTGCTTTATGAGTTAAACCTGGTTCTCGAAAGTGTACTTGATCATCAATAACTCCGGGCAATAAATAAAGTCCTTCGGCATTAATTTCCTTTATTGAACTTCCACTTGGCAAATTGATGGATGTACCTATTTTTTCAATGCGTTCATTTACTATTAGAATATCTGCAATAAATGTTTTTCCCTCATTTACTATAACAGCATTCCGTATAATTGTTTTCATCTATTTTTTTTTCGTTGCTCTTACTAATTTGTCATTAATGGTTTTGCCCAAACCCATATCTGGCAATCTTTCTGCTAGTATTACATCTAGGTTATTTTGGTCTAAACGATGCATTGCGGCATATAGATTTTTAGCAGCTTCATTTAAATCCGCAGATTTGGATAGTATTTCTTGATGAACAATACTTTCATTTTGAACCTGATTCTTAAAAAGAAGCAATCCAATTTTTTTCCCTTCAAAACTTTTTACTAGTTCAGCAATGTTATTGGTAAAGTAGGTTTCGGTCTTTGGTGCATAATGTCGCGAAAGCATACCTGGTGCGTTTGGAGATGTCGCACTATTTATTGTAATGCCTAATTTTCCGGTGATCTTCTCTATCTCTTCTAAGGAAATTGATCCGTGTCGGTACAATATAGGCTGGTTATTTTCAAAACCTATAATAGTCGATTCTAAACCTTTTTCGCATTCACCACCGTCTAAAATGACATTCAGTTCCTTACCAAAATAATTGTAAACGTGCTCTGCATTGGTTGGACTTATCGACCCAAAAGGATTTGCGCTGGGCGCTGCCAAAGGGAAATCAAGTGTATCCAATAAAGCCAATGCTACCGGATGATTTGGCACCCTTATGGCAACAGTATCTTTTCCTGCGGTTACTAAATCTGAAATATGAGGTTGTTTTTTTAGCACTAATGTCAACGGTCCTGGCCAAAAGGTTTTAGCAAGAATCAAGGCACTTTCAGGAATGTCTAAAGCAACATCGCTAATACAAGATGCTGACTTCAAATGAACAATTAAAGGGTTAAAAAAGGGTCTTTTTTTAAGTTCAAAAATCTTTTTAATAGCTGTTTCGTTATAAGCATTTCCAGCCAATCCATATACGGTTTCCGTAGGAAGTGCTATCAACTCATTTTGCAGCAGTATCGCTTTTGCTTTATTTATATCGGTTGTTATCATTGTTCTTTATGGGTTACACATATCACAGTACATTGGGTCTTCGAACTGTTTTCCATTGGGATATTTATCTTCATTTGTAAAATTACATTTTTGGCAAGAATAGAGGTGACTTAAAGTGGAGCGAGTAGGAAAATGACATTGTTCGCAAGGTAATCCTTCTTTTCTATCCATAATTCCAAATCCCGGTGTTTCGCATTTTGGACAAAGTGATTTTATCTTGTCCACCAATTTGACCGTGGCTTTTTCAATCACTTTCATTCGAGTTGGGTTGTACATCGCTCTCATATCGGTTTCGACATAAGCAGTTCCGTACTTGGTAATTAGAGTAGAAAATGCCTTTTGTAGCTGCTCTTCAGTAGTGATTCCCTTCACAATATCTGCTAAATCCTCTTTTGATTTTCTGAGAATCAAGCCGTGTGATGGGAAATTTGCATTGGCAGCAAATTCTTGTAGTTCGTTTTGGTTTTTAATTTCTGAACCATTGAAATTGGTCTCCAAGCTTAGTTCTCTTGCACTAATTTCTAAATCATTTTTCTTGTCAAGGAAGAGTAAAAACTCCTCATCGGCATGGGCAAAAAAAATAGTAGGATGTGATCCAAAAGAACCTTCGCTTGCAATGGCCAAATCACAATTAGCCAATTCCATTGCCATAAGGCATTTTTTTCGTGCTGTGGTAATTGCATTCTCTTTTCTTTCCACTTCTCCTGTAAAAGTACCAAGTTCATCGGTGTCAAATTCAGAAGTAAGAAAACATTTTACACCCAATTCTTTTTCTAAAATTGGTGCCATCACTTTTTCTTTTTCGTGTTTGGTCGCTATGAGCAAATTCCTCCCTTTGAACATTAATCGTCTGTCAGTGATATATTTATTTCCGAATTAACCACTAACTTTTTATTTTTAGCTTTGGCTTCCAATAAAATCTCTTCTAGTTTTTTCATTTCGTTTCTTAGCAATGGAATTCTTTTTTGTGCCATTTCATCGTCTATTCCAAATCGCTCTTGAGAACTCAAATTTTGCATAGTATGAAAATTGATTTTGGAGGAATACATATTAATTAAAATTTCTTTAGCCTCATCAAAGGAGAAGTCACCTTCTATAAGAGTTAATTTTTCAATTTTATTCATTTTATTGATTTGATTTTGGATTTTTAGGTGATACAAGTTTTGAAACCAAAGTTACTATTATTAATTCTAAAGCGACAAATAGCTGACTTAAAATAACATCTTTGGTTATGAAAGCCATTATTAAAAAGGCAATCATTATAAACAAGCAAAAACTCGTTTATAATACCATTACATTCATTTTATTTTAAATAGTGTCTATACTTTTACACTTTTGTTTTTTGAATTTAAAGTTTATTTTAATTTACAAAATTGAAGTTTCTAATTCATAAATTTGTATATATCTTTGTAATGTAATCTATAAATATAATTAATGAATTATACCTTAAATCAATTGCAGATATTTTTGAAAATCGTGCAAACAAAAAGTGTAACGAAGGCTTCGGAGGAATTGCACCTAACACAGCCTGCAGTATCCATTCAGTTGAGAAATTTTCAAGACCAATTTGACATCCCTCTAACTGAAGTAGTTGGAAGAAAAATTTACATTACAGATTTTGGGTTAGAAATTGCGGAGGCTGCCGAAAACATCATCAATCAAGTCTATGCCATAAATTATAAAACCTTAGCATACAAAGGCCAATTAACAGGTCGTTTAAAGATTTCAATTGTGTCAACAGGAAAGTATGTTATGCCGTTTTTTCTAACTAATTTTATGCAACAACATGCTGGAATCGAACTACTGATGGATGTTACGAATAAAAATAAAGTTATTGAGAGTTTGGAAAATAATGAAGTTGATTATGCACTTGTTTCTATTTTGCCCAATACATTAAATATTGAGAAACTCGATTTACTTCAAAATAAGTTGTACTTGGTAGGAAATACCGAAACTAATTTCAAAAAAGGGACAGATATAAAAGATATATTTAAAGATTTGCCTTTACTATTCAGAGAAAAAGGTTCAGGAACGAGACAAACAATGGAAAGTTATATCGAACGAAATAACATATCAGTCTTAAAAAAAATGGAATTAACAACAAATGAAGCAGTTAAACAAGCGTTATTGGCCGGTTTAGGGTATTCAATTATGCCGCTCATTGGAATTAAAAATGAATTGCATAACAATGAATTGCAAATCATCCCCATCAAAGGTCTTCCAATTAAAACAACTTGGAGTTTAATTTGGTTAAAAGGAAAAAAACATTCTCCAGTTGCAACCTCTTTTTTAGAGTATTTAAAAAATGAAAAAGCACAAATTGTAAGCGATAAATTCAGTTGGTATGAGCAGTATTAGGGGAATGATTTTAGATTTTAGATTGCAGATTTTAGATTTTAGATTGCAGATTTTAGATTGCAGGTTGCAGATTGTAGATTGTAGATTTCAAAACTCTTAAACTTGAAACCTGAAACTTTAAACTTTAAACAATTAAACTTTAAACCATTCATCTACTAAATGCCTCTCGAATGGGATTGCATTTTTATGAATAAATTCATTGGATTCTTTATCATAATTATACTCTTTTGCCCAATCCTGATGATTTTTTGCCAAGGCGATAATGCTATCGCAAACCCATTGAATTTCTTCGTTGGTTGTCGTTGGATGAACCGACATTCGAATCCAACCCGGCTTTCTAATTAAATCGCCCAAAGAAATTTCGTCAATAAGTTGGCTCGAAGTTTCCTGATCTACGTGTAATAAAAAATGACCATAAGTTCCCGCACAACTGCATCCACCTCGAGTTTGAATTCCGAATTTATCATTCAATAATTTCACTCCCAAATTAAAATGCAAGTCGTCAATATAAAACGAGATCACTCCCAGCCTATCCTTGTGTTGTGCCGCTAGAATCTTGATATTTTGAATATTTCCAAGGCTTGAAAAAATACAATCCACGAGTTCGTGTTCCCGTTTCAGGATATTTTCTATTCCCATTTTCTCCTTCAATTGGATAGCCAAAGCTGTTTTTATCACTTGCAAAAAACCGGGAGTTCCGCCGTCTTCCCTATCTTCGATATTGTCGATGTATTTGTGTTCGCCCCAAGGATTTGTCCACGAAACCGTTCCTCCACCGGGATTGTCAGGAATTAAATTTTGATATAACTTTTTGTTAAAAACCAATACACCCGAAGTTCCTGGACCGCCCAGAAATTTGTGTGGCGAAAAGAAAATCGCGTCCAAGTAACTTTCTGGATCTTCTGGATGCATATCAATGGCAACGTAAGGACCGGAACAGGCAAAGTCCACAAAACAAAGTCCGTTGTTTTGGTGCATTAATTTTGCTGCAGCGTGATAAGGCGTTTTGATTCCAGTAACGTTCGAACAGGAAGTGATGGAAGCAATTTTGAAACTTCTGTCTTTGTATTTTTCTACTAATTGAGCCAAATTTTCAAGGCTGAACAAACCCTCTTCACAAGACGGAATCACTTCAACATCGGCAATTGTTTCGAGCCAAGACGTTTGATTGGAATGATGTTCCATGTGAGAAATAAAAACTACAGGTTTCTTCTCGGCGGGAATGTTGATGAAATCTTTCAGGTTTTCAGGAATTTTCAAACCTAAAATCCGCTGAAATTTATTGACAACACCTGTCATTCCGGTTCCATCGGTAATGAGAACATCATCATTCGTAGCGTTTACGTGCTGCTTAATTATGCTTCTGGCTTTGTGATAGGCCATGGTCATCGCTGTTCCAGAAACTGTAGTTTCAGTATGGGTATTGGCTACAAAAGGACCAAACTCGTTCATTATTTTTTCCTCAATAGGGCGATACAAACGACCACTCGCAGTCCAATCGGTGTAAATAATTTTTTGTTTGCCATAAGGCGAAACAAATTCCTGATCAATTCCAATAATATCATTTCGAAATTGCTGGAAATAGTGTTCAAGTTGAGTGGGCATTGCTGTGGTGGTCATTGTAATTTAAATTAGAATAAAATTTCTTATATCATTATACTACACGAAAAGCTTCCCATGTTGGTTAAACTAAAGCCAAAACTTCTATATTCCAGCTATTGCTTTAATTTCGTCAATAATTCGTAACGCCAAATCATCGGCTTTTTCTTGGGAAGCTGCTTCGGTATAAATACGAATAATAGGCTCCGTATTCGATTTACGAAGGTGAACCCAATTTTCGGCAAAGTCAATTTTCACACCGTCAATGGTAGTAATATCCTCGTTTTTGTATTTTTCTGTCATCTCAAATAAAATCCCATCGACATCAATTTGTGGTGTCAATTCAATTTTGTTTTTACTCATATAATATTCAGGATACGAAGCTCTCAAAGCAGAAACACTCATTTTCTTGTTGGCCAAATGGGTCAAAAACAAAGCCACACCCACCAAACTATCCCGTCCGTAATGCAATTCAGGATAAATAATTCCGCCGTTTCCTTCACCTCCAATGATGGCATTGTTTTTCTTCATCAATTCCACCACATTCACCTCGCCCACTGCGCTAGCTTCATATTTTCCGTTGTGTGCATTCGTAACATCACGCAAAGCGCGAGAAGACGACATATTCGAAACGGTATTTCCTGGTGTTTTTCCCAAAACATAATCGGCACAAGCCACCAAAGTATATTCTTCACCAAACATTTCACCATCTTCGCAAATGAAAGCCAAACGATCGACATCGGGATCTACTACTACACCTAAATCGGCTTTTTCTTCGACAACTAATTTTGAAATATCCGTCAAATGTTCTTTCAACGGTTCTGGATTGTGAGGGAAATGTCCGTTGGGTTCACAGTACAATTTCACCACTTCAACGCCCATTAATTCTAATAATTTTGGAATAATAATGCCTCCAGATGAATTCACACCATCAACAACCACCTTGAATTTTGCTGCTTTAACGGCTTCAACATCGACTAATGGCAAGTTCAAGACTTCATCGATATGAATGTCCATATAAGCATCATTTTCAATGATTTCACCTAAATCATCGACTTCTGAAAAGTCGAATGCTTCGGCTTCGGCGATTTGAAGAATTTTTTCTCCTTCGATTCCATTCAAGAATTCTCCCTTTTCATTTAGTAATTTCAAAGCATTCCACTGTTTTGGATTGTGAGAAGCGGTTAGAATAATACCACCATCGGCATTTTCTAAAGGAACAGCCACTTCAACAGTGGGTGTTGTCGAAAGTCCTAAATCGATAACATCAATTCCTAATCCAATCAAGGTATTGACCACCAAATTATGAATCATTGGTCCAGAAATCCGGGCGTCTCTTCCGACCACTACTTTATATTTTGTTTGTTGTTTATTGTTTGTTGTTTGTTGTTTTAGCCAAGTTCCATAAGCCGAAGCAAATTTTACTGCATCAACAGGAGTCAGGTTGTTGCCTACTTTTCCACCTATAGTTCCTCGAATTCCTGAGATCGATTTTATTAAAGTCATAATTAATTTTAGATTTTAGATTTTAGTCCCGTTAGCTAACGAGATAGATTTTTGAAGTACAAATATAATAATTGATAAGTGATATTAGTACAGCTAAGAGATTTTATGTTACCCTATCAGTCGGAAGGAAGGAAAGCAGGTCAAAACTATCTTGAATCACTCCAAAAAAAAAGAGGACACTAAAACCTCTTAATCCCGATAGCTATCGGAACGCCCTCAAAACTTTACGATAAACGTGATTCGCACGCAAAGAAACTTTAGCTTTAATGGAATGTAATGTTTATCTTTATTCTGTTAAGCTGTCAATTTGTGTTTTTAGAATAGGCAATTCTCTAATAACTATAGTCCAGATTACATCGTCTGAAATGTTGTCGTATTAATGGATAATGCGGTTTCTAGTACCAATAATATTTTTTGCATTAGGAATAGGAAAGTCGTTATCAACTTTTAGAATTCTGTTCATTGCTTCTCCAATGATTTCTATATTACGCTCGACAGCTTTTTTTGTTTTTAGGTCGCTCTTATAGGCTATAAAATCTCTGCGTTCACCCAAAAACTCATAAATTTCTTCAATACAAAGTTTTATGTCTAAAAGCGAGGCTTGAATTCTAATATCCATAAATTAAAACTTTTGTGTTATCAAGTTCAAGTCTAAAGAATTTGTTTTTAATAGCCCTTTCTTCTAGCAAATCAACTTGTCGTTTTAGAATGTCTTCTAGTCTTAATTTTAAATTGAAGTAAATGTCTGTATATTTAAAAGGATCTTTTTCATCGATATCAACTACGAGGTCAACGTCTGAATTTTCATTAAAGTCCTCTCTTGTGACGGAACCAAAAGCAAATAATGACTTTACTTGGTTTGTCTTACAAAGCTCTTGAATTTGTTCTATTTTTGATTTTTCAATTTTCATAGAACAAAGTTAACTTTTTTAATCGAATTTTTCAAAATAGTATTAGCCATAACATCTGTCCCTATGAGAAGGAGTACATTCGCACAGCACCCCAGAATTGTACAATATATATTTTAAGAAAGACCTCTTAGAGCGAGAATAGAGATTATAGATTGCAGATTTTGAGCCCTGAAACTTCGCTTAAAAAAAATTATGGATTTAATGTGATTTAAATTTAAAGGTACTTTTTCATGAAAAAAATCAAGGATTCGTGTTTTTTTATATCTTTATCAAATACAATTAAAATCGTATCTGTAGCAAAAAAGGGAGATTGGGCAGTCCAATCTGAAATCTAATATCTTAATTCTAAAATGAATTTCTTAGCTCACATATATCTCTCCGGAGACAACGATTTGATAAAAATTGGCAATTTTATGGCCGACGGCATTCATGGTAAAAACTTTGATGCGTTCCCGTTGGACATTCAAAAAGGAATTATTTTGCATCGCGAAATAGACACTTTTACCGATGCTCATCCTATATTTCGTCAAAGCACCAAACGCTTGCATCCCAATTACCATCATTATTCTGGGATCATTGTCGATATTTTTTACGACCATTTTTTGGCTAAAAATTGGAGTGCTTATTCAGATGAACCATTAGTGAATTTTACGGAACGTTTCTACCAATCGTTGAGAGATAATTATGATTTTTTGACAGAGAAAACCCAAAAAATGCTACCCTATTTGATAGACCAAAATTGGTTAATGAGTTATCAAACCATCGAAGGCATCGAAAATATTTTAGTTAAAATGGATAACAGAATGAAACGCAATTCGATTATGCGACTTTCAGTGAATGAATTAAGAACATTCAATGCAGAATTTGAACAGGAATTCACCACCTTTTTTAAGGAATTAATACAACATTCGAATTTAAAAATACAAACTTTATGAAAAAATTAGCCCTTAGCTCCGCAAAGTCTCCGACTTTGAGGATGCGAATTGCGGTCTCCGACCGCCTTGTAAACAAAATTAACACCAATAACTAAGGTCGGAGACCTTTCAACACAACCTCAAAGTCGAAGTCTTTGCGGAGCACTGGCAGGAATTCTCGACCTTTTTTAATGAATTAATAGTAAATTCGAATTTAAAAACACAAACTTTATGAAAAAATTAGCCTTAGCTCCGCAAAGTCTCCGACTTTGAGGATGCGAATTGCGGTCTCCGGCCGCCTTGTAAACAAAATTAACACCAATAACGAAGGTCGGAGACCTTCCAACACAACCTCAAAGTCGAAGACTTTGCGGAGCACTGGCAGGAATTCACCACCTTTTCTAGCTCCGCAAAGTCTCCGACTTTCAGGATGCAATTGCGGTCTCCGACCGCCTTGTAAACAAAATTAACACCAATAACGAAGGTCGGAGACCTTCCAACACTACCTCAAAGTCGAAGACTTTGCGGAGCTATAACTAATAATCCATTCGAATTTGAAAATACAGACTTTATGAAAAAATTAGCCCTTAGCATTACCTTATTTATATTTCATTTAAATCCAATAATAACCACAGCTCAAACCGGACTTGTATCCCAAAAAGCAATGGTTGTTTCGGCACGAGAAGAAGCTTCGAAAATCGGTGTTGAAATTATGAAAAAAGGAGGCAATGCTTTTGATGCTATGTTTGCCACTGAATTGGCTTTGGCTGTCGCTTATCCTTATGCAGGAAATTTGGGCGGTGGCGGATTTATGGTGTACCGAAAAGCAAATGGCGAAATTGGTTCCTTGGATTATCGCGAAAAAGCCCCTTTGGCAGCTTCAGCTACTATGTTTCTGGACGAAAAAGGAAATGTGATTAAAGGAAAAAGTACGGATTCTCCGCTTGCTATTGGCGTTCCTGGAACTATTGCAGGCGTATTTGCCGTTCATAAAAAATTCGGTTCGTTATCCATAGAAGAAATCTTAAAACCTGTAATTGCCTTGGCCGAAAGAGGCGTAATTGTAACCAAAAAACAGGAAAACCAATTGAAGAATTATCACGAAGCAATTGTAAAAGTAAATGTCACTACTTCCTTGTTTTCTAATGTTTTCAAAGAAAATGATACGATAAAATATCCAGCTTTAGCTGAGACTTTAAAACGAATTTCAAAAAATGGAAGAAACGAATTTTACAAAGGCAAAACTGCTCAACTATTAGTTCAGTATTTGAAACAAAAAGGGGCAATTATCACCTTGAAAGATTTGGCAAAATACGAAGCCAAATGGAGAACTCCGATCACCTTTACCTACAAAGATTTGAAAATTATTTCGATGCCACCACCCAGCAGCGGAGGAATTTGTCTAGCCGAAATTCTAAAAATGATTGAACCTTTTGACCTTGCCAAAATGGGACATAATTCAACCGAAGCGATTCAGGTCATTGTCGAAGCCGAACGAAGAGCTTATGCCGATAGAAGCGTCTATCTTGGCGATCCTGATTTTGTAAAAATACCACTGAAAGCATTACTATCCGAAGATTATTTAACAAAAAGAATGTCGAATTTTAGTTTTGAAAAAGCCACTTTATCGTCAGACATCAAGGAAGGAAAAGTAACATATAACGAAAGTACCGAAACGACTCATTATTCAATTGTAGATCAGTTTGGCAATGTTGTTGCAGCAACGACAACCCTAAATGACGGTTTTGGTTCTAAATATTATTGTGATGCATTGGGTTTTTTCCTAAACAATGAAATGGACGATTTTAGTGCAAAACCGGGTGAACCCAATATGTTTGGATTGGTTGGGAATGAATTCAACAGTATTGCTCCACAAAAAAGAATGCTCAGTTCAATGACACCAACGATTGTCGAGAAAAACGGCAAATTATTTATGGTTGTTGGATCTCCGGGCGGTTCGACCATTATTACTTCTGTTTTACAAACTATTTTGAATGTTTCTCAATTCAAAATGAGTATGCAACAAGCTGTCAATGCACCGCGTTTTCACCATCAATGGTTGCCCGATGTCATTACTTTTGAACCTAATACTTTCGACACCAAAACTTTTGAAAACTTGAAAACAAAAGGATATATCATCAACGAAAAAACAACTCCCGTCATTGGAAAAGTAGATGCTATTTTGGTTTTACCCAACTTCAACTTAGAAGGCGGTGCGGACAAAAGAGGCGATGATACTGCTGTGGGGTTTTAGATTGCAGATTTTAGATTGCAGATTTTAGATTTTAGATTTTTACCATTGAATTTGAATTTACTAAATGAATTTTATAAACAAATTAGAAACCGCTTTTCAAAAAAATAGCCATCCTGAAAATGCATTGGCGATGGCAGAATACCTGCGCAATCATTTTTCGTTTTTCGGCATCAAGACAGAGAATAGGAGACTTATTTTCAAAACACTTTGCAAAGAAAACTCAAAAGAAATTGCAGAGAATCCTCGAGTACTAGCGTTAGAATTGTATTCTAAAACGCAAAGAGAATTACACTATTGCGCCATAGAAATCCTAATCAAGCAACTCAAAGGAAATTATAAAAAAGAAGATATTCAACTTATTGAAAAGTTCATCGTTACCAACTCTTGGTGGGACAGCGTGGACACGATTGCCAAATATATTTTAGGCGAATATCTGCTAGAATTCCCATTAGAAACTGAAAATGTAATCGAACGGTTTTCGAATACAGAAAATATGTGGCTCAACCGAAGTGCTATTCTTTATCAATTGGGCTACAAACAAAAAACCAATTTCGATTTGCTACAATCAGAATGTAAAAAACATAAAAATTCGAACGAGTTTTTTATTCAAAAAGCCATTGGTTGGGCATTGAGAGAATATGCTAAAACCAATCCTCAGGCTGTAAAACACTACGTGACCAATACCAATCTAAAACCGTTAAGCAGAAAAGAAGCGCTAAAAAATATAATTTGAGGTTATAATTGTAGTAATTTTGCAAATCTCTTAAAAAGAAAAATGATCAAAAAAATCATCCATAAACTAGAATTCTTTACCTTCTTGGCAAAAAATAAACTCACGAACAAGCAGTTTATTTTCCTTTCAAGTGTTTTGGTTGGAATTTTAGCCGCATTTGCAGTAATCGTTTTAAAAACTTTTGCGCATTGGGTGTTTTTATTTGCAACCTATGTAACTAGTAATACAAGCCTGTTTAAATTTGGATTTTTCAAAGGAATGCTTCCTATATTTGGCATTTTATTGACGGTTTTTGTAATCAAAAGATTTTTAGGAGGAAGTATCGAAAAAGGAACTTCACAAATTTTGTATGCTGTTGCCAAAAAAGCGAGTATCATTCCCAAAAAACAAATGTACGCCCAAATCATAACGAGCTCACTTACAGTTGGTTTAGGAGGTTCTGCAGGTTTAGAAAGTCCCATTGTGATAACAGGAGCTGCTTTTGGGTCCAATTATGCTCAACAATTCAAATTAGGCTACAAAGACAGAACTCTTCTTATTGGTTGTGGCGTAGCCGCGGGAATTGGAGCGGCTTTTAATGCGCCAATTGCAGGTGTTTTATTTGCCATCGAAGTCTTATTGGTCGATGTGAGTATTTCTGCCTTTACTCCCATTATGATTGCTGCTGCAACGGGAGCTTTGGTCTCAGAAATTGTCTTGGACGAAACCATTTTATTGTCCTTCAAACAACAACAAATTTTTGACTATCATAACATTCCGTTTTATATTTTACTCGGAATTTTTACAGGACTTGTTGCTGTATATTATTCGAGAAATTTTCAAAGAGTGGAACATTTTTTTGCCCGACTTCGATTCAAACCCTATAAAAAAGCACTTATTGGAGCATCGATTTTGGCAGTATTGATTTTTATATTTCCAACGTTATTTGGTGAAGGCTACGAAAGTATTAAAACATTATCCGAAAGTGACCCGGGCAAATTACTCGAAAACACCTTATTCAGTAGTTTTAGAAATAATAGTTGGATGCTGCTACTATTTGTTGGATTAACGATGATGCTCAAAGTTTTTGCAACCGGGATTACCTTAGGAAGCGGCGGAAATGGAGGCAACTTTGCTCCTTCCCTATTTTTAGGTTCCTATGTTGGCTTTTTCTTTTCTAAATTTTTAAATCTAACAGGACTTACTCACTTACCGGTAAGCAATTTTACCTTGGTAGGAATGGCAGGAATTCTTAGCGGATTATTCCACGCACCATTGACCGCTATATTTCTAATTGCCGAGATTACAGGCGGTTATTCATTAATGATTCCACTGATGATTGTTGCATCTTTGAGTTTTGCAATATCAAAAAAATTTGAAAAACATTCGTTGGATACAAAAAGTTTAGTCAAAAAAGGAAACGCTTTTACTAGCAATAAAGACACCAATATCCTTGCGACTTTAGACACCAATGCCATTATTCAAACCGATTATTTAACGGTTTTGCCTAACGAAAATCTAGAAAAATTAGTCGATTTGATTTCACATTCTAATCAGGTGATTTTTGCAGTTGTCGATGAACATAAAAAAATGCTTGGTGTGGTACATTTCAATGATGTTAGAGAAATAATTTTCAATCCCTATCGGGTAAAATATACTTTGATAAAAGATATTATGGTACAATCAATTGATATTATTTACCCAACAGATAGTATGGAAACGGTGATGAATAAGTTCGAAAAAACAAAAGTTCACTTTTTGCCTGTGATCAAAAATGGAGATTATTTTGGATTTATTTCAAAATCAATTGCACTTGAAGCCTATAGAACCAAGCTAAAATCGATGACAATAGAATAATTAGCACTTAATACTTTTAATATGCCAACAATAGAAAGCCTTTTTTCAAAGTTTGAAAATATAAAAGTAATTGATGCTTCGATTCCTTATTCTCAATATACTCCCATTGATTTGTCGGTTTACAATTTGGATTTGTCTCAAATTGATATGAAAAACCCTATAAATTTTGAAAATTATATTGAGAATCATCTTTTAAAGAACAAAGCAAAAGTAGCTTTTGGCGGTTATAATGAAGAACGGAATTTGTACAAACAAAGCTCACTTTTTAACGATGAGCAAACTGACGAAAGAAACATTCATATTGGAATGGATTTGTGGATAAAAGCTGGAACATCAGTATTAGCTGCACTTGACGGAATCGTTTATGGTTTTGATTACAATACCGGAGTCGGAAATTATGGGCCAACAATTATTTTGAAACACACTATAGAAAATCAAACTTTTTTTACTTTATACGGTCATTTATCTTTAGAAAGTATCGAAAATATTGAGGTAGGAAGCTTTTTCAAACAAGGACAGCTACTGGCTACTTTAGGCGATTCCTCTGTAAATGGCGGTTATTCACCACATTTGCATTTTCAAATTATAAAAAATAGTGGCGAAAATTATAGCGATTATCCAGGGGTTTGCAGTAAAAATAATTTAGACTATTATTTAGAAAATTGCCCCAACCCCGCTTTATTATTAAAAATGAAGTAGAAAAGCATCTTTCCCAAATTTCAACACTTCACAATACAATTCTTAAAATTCGAACAAAATATTAGATTATTTATAATATATTCTGCCAAAAAAAATAATTTGTAAAAAAATTATTATTTTTACTCAAAATTATTTCCATAATGACAAACAATGAAGACATTATCATAAAATTCTACACTGCATTTGCCAATGCTAATGTGGAAAAAATGTGTGAATGCTATCACCCCAACGTTCAATTTAACGACCCTGCTTTTGGATTTTTGAATGGGAATGAAGTTTTTCAAATGTGGAAAATGCTTATCGAAAGAAGTAAAGGAAATATAAAAATCGATTTTTCAGAAATTAAAGCCAATGAACACCGTGGTTCTGCTCGTTGAATTGCAACTTATCGCTTTAGCAAAACAAACCGAAATGTTGTAAATACTATTGCTGCAAAATTCCTATTTAAAGATGGTTTAATTATCAAACATACCGATGATTTCGATATTTGGAAATGACCCAAGCAAGCATTTGGTATCAAGGGATTCCTACTAGGCTGGACTGGTTTTATGCAAAATAAAATTCAGCAACAAGCTCGAATGAGTCTTAAAAAATATTGCGAAAGAAACGAAATCTAATTTCACTATTTTGAATATTTATTAGCTCCTCTCAAACAAGCTCAAAAAACATTTAATGTCAATTATAGTTTTTGATAAATTTAATTAATAAATCATAAATCTCAAAGTAATTTCGGTAATTTTTTCTTAATTTTGTTCAGATTTCGTGCTGTTTTTCAGGAGGTTTAAATATTACTCTTTAAAAAAAAGATTTAGAAAATAAAAAAAGCTAAAGAGAAAATGGAAAATATTTTGGTTTCAAAAACATCCGAAAATTTAACACTCAATGCAAACAGCAACAAGGACTTCCCTATCGTTGCCATAGGTTCCTCTGCGGGAGGACTCGAAACGTTAGAAATATTTTTTGCTAATATGCCTGAAAATAACGGAATGGCATTTGTAATTGTTCAACACCTTGACCCAAAACAAGTTGGAATGATGCCCGAGCTGTTGCAACGAATGACTACGATGACCGTTTTTCAGGTTGTAGATGGTATAAAAATAAAACCAAACTGCATTTATGTAATTCCACCTAACAAAAGTATGTCTATCCTTAATGGCAGACTCAATCTTTTTGCCACAGTAGAAAACCACGCAATCAGGCTACCAATCGATATTTTCTTCCGATCCCTAGCAGATGATAGGAAGGAAAAAAGCATTGGAATTATACTTTCCGGGATGGGCTCTGATGGCAGTTTAGGAATAAAAGACATTAAAGAAAAAAACGGTATCGTACTCGTACAAGAACCATCAACAGCCAAATTTGATGGAATGCCCAGAAGCGCATCTCAAGCGATAACTCCGGACATCATTGCGCCTGTAGAAGGATTACCAGCTAAACTTATAGAGATTCTACAATTTATGCCACAAACAAAAATAGATTTACAATTAGATGCTAAAAATCTAAATAACCTCGAGAAAATAATAATTTTATTGCGAGAAAAAACGGGTCACGATTTCTCGATGTACAAAAAAAGTACCTTGTTTCGCCGTATCGAAAGACGCAAAGGCATACATAAAATTGACAAAATCGAAAATTATGTACGGTTTATGCAAGAAAATCCTGTTGAAACCGAAATACTTTTCAAAGAATTGCTCATAGGTGTCACCAACTTTTTTCGTGATTCTGGGCTTTGGAAAAAACTAGGTGAGGAAGTACTGCCCGAAATGCTGGAAAAATTACCCAATAACTATCAATTAAGAGCTTGGGTAACAGGCTGCTCTACAGGAGAAGAAGCCTATTCGCTGGCAATCGTTTTTAAAGAAACATTGGCAAAGATGAAAACTCCTCGAAACCTGAGTTTACAAATATTTGCCTCTGATCTTGACTCTGACGCTATAGAAAAAGCCCGAAAAGGTATTTTCTCTCCAAACATTATTGCCGATGTATCGCCAGATCGAATTTCTCAGTTTTTTATTGGAGAAAATCGAGGATTTCGGGTAAATGCAGCAATACGCGAAATGATAGTTTTTGCTCCACAAAATGTCATCAAAGATCCGCCTTTTACAAAACTCGACATCCTTACTTGTCGCAATATGCTGATTTATATGGAAGCTGAATTACAAAATAAATTGATGGCATTATTTAATTACAGTCTTAAACCAGAGGGCATTATGATTCTAGGCTCAGCCGAAACCTTGGGCAATCGAAAAGAATTATTTGATGTTATTGATACCAAACTAAAAATATACAAACGCAACTCACAACCGCAAGAATCAAGGCTACTAGATTTCCCTAGTTCCTTTACCATAACTAATAAAATTAAACCTCAGATGAAATCCTCCGAAAAAGTTGTTGAAAATATACAAACTATTGCTGATCAAATTTTACTTCAGCAATTTGCTCCTGCAAGTGTGCTGGTCAACGAAAAAGGAGATATTATATACATTACTGGTCGTACGGGAAAATACTTGGAACCCGTTGCAGGAAAAGCAAATTGGAATATTTATGCCATGCTCCGTGATGGTTTGCGAATAGTATTTCCTGCCGCTTTTCAAAAAGCATCAAAATCATATCATCCCATTAAAATCAATAATGTGAAAATTGAAAATAGCAAAGATAATTTTGTAAACATTACGATTCAACGGCTCGAAAAACCTGAAACCGTTAAAGATATGTTTCTAGTTGTTTTTGATGATGCTCCAGAAACTACTATATCTATTCTGAAAAATTTAAAAACAACTAAGTTAAGTTCTACCTCACATCAAAAACAACAGGAATCGGAACTCATTCAATGTTATGAAGACTTGCAAACCATTCGCGAAGAAATGCAAACTTCGCAGGAAGAACTAAAATCGACCAATGAAGAACTGCAATCTACTAACGAAGAATTGCAATCCTCGAACGAAGAATTGACAACTTCTAAGGAAGAAATGCAAAGCCTAAACGAAGAATTACAAACCGTAAATAGTGAGCTTCAGAATAAAGTTGTCGATTTTGAAAGGACAAACAACGATATGAAAAACTTGCTAAACAGTACGGAAATTGCAACTTTTTTTCTAGACAAAGAGTTAAACATTCTACGATATACAGATCAAATTATTGAACTATTTAAATTGCGTAGCATTGATATTGGCAGACCTTTTACTGATTTAGTCTCGGATCTTAAGTATAAAGAAATAGAATCGAATGCCAAGCTGGTTATTAAAAATTTGACCACCATAGAAACAGAAAATGAAACTAATGATGGAAGATGGTTCAACATTAGAATTATGCCTTACCGCACTTATGACGACCATATTGATGGTGTGGTAATTACATTTAACAATATTACAAAATCAAAAAAACTAGAAATTAAACTTAAGGAAGCCTACGAATCGTTAGAAATAAACGAAAGCCACTTTCGAAACCTTTTTGAATCAGCCAAGGACGGTATTCTGATGCTCGATGCCGAAACTGGAAAAATTACTGATGTAAATCCTTTTTTAATTGAACTCCTAGGCTATTCAAAAGAAGAGTTTCTCGAAAAAGCAATCTGGGAAATTGGTTTTCTTAAAGACATCATCGCTAATAAAGAAAAATTTAAAGAACTTCAATCAAAAAACATAATTCGTTATGATAATTTGCCACTGGAATCTTCTAAAAAGAAAAAAATTTATGTCGAGTTTATTAGCAATCAATACAAAGTAAATAATCTAAAAGTCATTCAGTGTTTTATTCGTGATATCACTGAGAAAAAAATAGCTGAAGAAATTATTCTTACAAACAGAAAAAGCTTATAATTGTATTCAATTACTCAAAAGTACTATTTCAAAAATAGAATGTATTTATGAAAGATCAAAAAAACCAAAAAGCTGCAATTCTTCGTCAATTAGCCGAAGAACTTCTTAAAAAAAAGTCATTACCTAACGATGCACTTTTTTCAGATATAGACATTCTGAAGCTCGTTCACGAACTCGATGTACATCAAGTCGAACTCGAAATGCAGAACGAGGAACTCATTTTGGCTAAAACTAAAGATGATGCACTTGCTGAAAAATATATTAATTTATATGATTTTGCCCCTTCTGGCTATTTCACACTCTCGAAAGAAGGGGAGATTATCGAGCTTAATTTTAATGGAGCGAATCTGCTGGGAAAAGAGCGTGCGCTTTTACTAAATAAACGTTTTGCCCTTTTTGTGAATGATGCAACAAGGCCAACATTTAATGTATTCATCGATGATTTATTTGAAACTAAAACAAACCAAACTTGTGAATTAATCTTGAATTCCGTTTCAAATATTCCCACTTATGTTTATCTTACAGGAAGAGTCATTGAGGATGAGAATAAATGTCTTATAACTGTGGTTGATATTAGCAATCAGAAAAAGGCAGAGGTAGCCCTACAAAAAAGCCAAGAAAAACTAGAAGGTATTTTTAATGTTGCCAATTCTGGAATTTTTCTCGTTGATAAATTCGGTAATTTTTTAATGTTCAACGATTGGTTTTGTAAATCTTTAGGATACACTCGAAACGAATTTCAGCAATTGAATGTGCAAGCCGTGAGCCATCCCGAAGATTTAGAGAAAAGCATTGCTTTAAACCAAAAAATAATTGATTGCGAAATTGAAAAATATCAAATTGAAAAAAGATACATCAGAAAAGACAAGTCCATATTATGGTGTGAAGTATTTGCTTCGGCAATCAAAGACCAAGATGATAATGTAGTCAATATTATTAAGCTAGTTTATGATATTTCCGATAAAATAGTAAACAGAATGGCTTTAGAGAAAAGTGAAGCACGATTAATTGAGGCTCAAGCTATAGCAAAAGTGGGGAGCTGGGAAACTAACCTTAGCTATTCAGAAGCAAATTGGTCTAAAGAAACTGAAGAGATTTTCGGAATTAATCCCAAAAACACACCAAATCCTATAGAAGCCATTTTGGCAATTATTCACCCTGAAGACCGTCTTGAAGTAGAAACTGTCTTTATACATTCTATAAAAAAAAATACTTTAAACCTATTCGAACACCGCATCATTACTCCTACTGGAATTGAAAAAATAATTGAACAAAGGTGGAAAATTGAACGTGACTCAAAAGGGCAACCCCTGTTTGCTATTGGAACTTGTCAAGATATTACAGAACGAAAATTGGCAGAGGCATTAATTTTACAAAGCAAAACGAGATTTAGCAGTATCATCAATTCCTCTCCAATTGCCTTGGCAATAAGTGATGAACATTTAAATATTACCTATTTAAACCCTGCTTTTGTTGCTGTGTTTGGTTATATCTTAGAAGAAATGTCAACACTTGATGATTGGCTTCCAAAAGCATATCCCGAACCTCAATATAGAGAAAAAATAGCTAATTACTGGATTAAAGAATTTGAAAAGGTAAAACAAACTGGGAAAGAATTCATTCCAATTGAAGCTATAATACGATGCAAAAATGGCTCTAACAAAACGGTATTAGTTAGCGCCAATCCCCTTTTGAATTCCAATAATAGTGAATATCTAATTAATTTCTATGACATTACGGAACGAAAACAAGCCGAACAAGCCTTAGAAAAAGAAAAACTTAGATTGGCCGTTATTCTGATTGGCACTGGTGCAGGAACATGGGAATGGAATATTAAAACCGGAGAAACCATTTTCAACGAACGATGGGCTACTCTAATTGGTTACACCCTAGAGGAATTGGCACCCATTTCTGTAGAAACTTGGAAAAAATTTACCCATCCTGATGATTTAAAACTTTCAGAAGAAATACTAGCAAATCATTTTCAGGGGCATTTGGATTATTATGAATGTGAATTTAGAATGAAACACAAAAACGGCGATTGGGTTTGGGTTCTTGATCGAGGAAAAATAAATGAATGGGATATTGAGGGCAAACCATTTTATATGTCAGGGACGCATCAGGATATTACGGAACGAAAACAAGCGGAAGAAAAAATTCAGGAAAACAAAAAAATTCTTCGCGCCGTACTTGACAATGCACCGATAGGCATCTGGATGACGAATGAAGACGGTCGCTTGATATTCGTAAATGAATCATTCTGCAATTCTGTTGGAATTTCTGAGGAACAATTCGTAAATGCAAACCATTATGCTGACCTTTATGATCCAGAAATTTCTGCAGCTTGTAAAGCTTCGGATCAAGAAGCTTTCGCAAAGGAAGAACCTCATATTTCTTATGAAAAGATACTTTTTACCGACGGAAAAATACACGATTTAGAAACCATCAAAAGAAAAATTATTGATAAAAATAGTGATATTCCTAAATTAATAGGAATTGCACAAGACATCACAGAGCGAAAACTAGCCGAAGAAAAATTGATTGCCAGTGAAAAATTTTTAAATCAAACGCAATCTATTGCCAATCTGGGTTCCTATACTTTAGATTTTACTACCGGGAAATGGACAAGCACAGGTGTTCTTGACAACATCTTTGGTATTGATGCCCATTTTGAAAGAACCATTGAAGCCTGGTCTTCGATTGTACATCCAGATTGGTGGAAAATAATGAATGATTATCTTAACGATGAAGTCATTTGCAAAAAAAATGATTTCAATAAAGATTACAAAATTATTAAAATAGACAGCAAAGAAGAACGTTGGGTTCACGGAGTGGGAGAAATAACTTTCGACAATGAAGGCCAGCCCAAGTTGTTAATTGGATCAATTCAAGACATTACTGAAAGAAAAATTATAGAAGAGAAACTCAAATTATCGTCAGAAAAATTTCATGACCTTGTCAATTCTACAGGAGGAATTGTGTGGGAAGCAGATGGTCAGAAATTCAATTTCACTTATGTAAGCAATCAGGCAGAGCGATTATTAGGATACTCTACCAATGAATGGCTTGAAGAAGGTTTCTGGATAAACCATTTGCATCCAGAGGATAAAGACCAAGCTATTACTTATTGTGTTTCTCAAACAAAAAGAATGGCATCACACGATTTTACCTATCGTTTTATTTGCAAAAATGGCAGTACAATGTGGCTTAGAGATATAGTAAACGTAGTTGTCGAAGACGGAAAACCAAGATGGTTGCGAGGGGTTATGTTTGATGTAACAAATTTAAAAGAAACAAATCTACTGCTATCCGAAAGTGAAGAAAAATATCGTGGTCTTGTAGAAAACGCTCCTTATGGTATAATTATTTATGTAGAAGAAAAAATTGCGTTTGTAAATGCAGAAGTTCTGAATATATTTCATGTCAATGAGAAAGAGGAAGTAATTGGGAAATCAGTTTTAGAATTTGTTCATCCTGATAGTGTTGCAGACATTAGTCAAAGAATGAAAGAGGTATTAAGAGATTCAAATGCATCGGCGACTATCGAGGCAAAATTTATAACTCTTGACGGCATTCCTTTTGAAGCAGAAATAAAAGCTATTCCTACAATTTATGATCACCAATTGGCCGTACAAGTAATTATTCAAGACATTTCACGGCAAAAGCAAACCGCTTTAGATCTAAATAAAATAAATAGGGTTTATGCACTGATAAGCCAAATCAATAATCTAATTATTAGAACTCATAATCGAGAAGAGTTATTTCAGGAAATATGCAATATTGCCGTAAATTATGGTAAATTCCGTATGAGTTGGATTGGACTACTAAATGAAGATAATATATTCATTTCAGCAGCATTTGCAGGATATGAAAAAGGTTATTTTACTAAGAGGAATGTAACCACTATAGATGATGTACCAGAAGGAAGAGGTCCAACAGGAATCGCAACTCGAGAGGAAAGAACTGTGATTTGTAATGATATTGCAAATGATGAAATAATGAAACCATGGCGTAAAGATGCGCTAGAACGTGGGTACAATTCATTAATTTCAATTCCTATAATCGTTCGCAATAAAACTATTGGAGCATTTAACTTGTATTCCGATGAGAAAAACTTTTTTTCGTCAGAAGAAGAAATTTCATTACTCGAAAAAATTACGCTAAACATAGCCTTTGCGCTTGAAACCATTCTTACAGAAGAAGAACGCAAGCAAACCGATCAAAAAATTCGTCAACTATCTAGGGCTGTTGAACAAAGTCCCGTATCGATAATAATTACTACTATTGATGGGGAAATTGAATATGCCAATCCAAAATTTGTAGAAAATACTGGATATACTTTAGAAGAAATTATAGGCCAAAACCCTCGAATTTTAAAATCGGGTCACACCTCAGATGAAGAATATCAGGAATTATGGAAAACCATTACTTCTGGTAAAGAATGGCACGGAGAGTTTAAAAATAGGAGAAAAGACGGAACTCTTTTCTGGGAATCAGCAACCATTTCACCTATTCTAAATTCACAAGGCATAACGACACATTTTATTGCCATCAAAGAAGATATTACGGAGCGAAAAAATGCAGAACAAGAATTAATTAATGCCAAATTACAAGCCGAAGAAAGCGATCGTTTAAAATTAGTGTTCCTAGCCAATATGAGTCACGAAATCCGAACCCCTATGAATGGAATTCTTGGCTTTACCGAACTTTTGAAACTACCTCACCTTTCGGGTGAAGAACAGCAGGAATATATTAGTATTATTGAAAAAAGTGGTAAGCGAATGCTAAATATCATCAATGACATCATCAGTATCTCAAAAGTAGAATCTGGACAAATGGAAATTTCCTTATCCAAAACCGATATAAATGAACAGCTCAATTATATTCAAACTTTCTTCAAACCGGAAGCAAAACAAAAAGGCATTCAGCTTTACATTACTAAAGAGTTACCTTCAAAATATAAATTCATAGAGACCGATAAAGAGAAAATTTATGCCATACTAACCAATCTGGTCAAAAACGCCATCAAATTTACAAATGAAGGTACCATAGAATTTGGTTGTGAAATAAAAGGAGAATATCTGGAATGTTTTGTAATAGATTCAGGAATAGGGATTTCAAATTCTCAAAAAAGTATCGTTTTCGAAAGATTCAGACAGGCCAATGAAAGCATAAGCCGTTCTCACGAAGGATCAGGTTTAGGATTGGCCATTTCAAAAGCGTACATCGAAATGCTAGGTGGCAAAATCTGGGTCGAAAGCGAAGTAGGAAAAGGAAGTGCTTTCTATTTTACCATTCCATTCATTGCAGAAGAAAAAGAAGAAATAGTTGTTGAAAAAGTACATGTAACAATAGAACCCGAAAACAAAATTAAAGACCTGAAAGTACTTATTGTAGAAGACGATGCCATATCAAAATTACTCATAACAATTGCAATAAAACCGTATTGCAAAGAAGTTCTAAAAGTAACTAACGGCATTGAGGCCATTGCAACTTGTCGAAATAATACAGATATTGATCTGGTAATGATGGATATCAATATGCCAGAAATGGGCGGATATGAAGCAACAAAACTAATTCGGGAATTCAATAAAGACTTGATAATTATAGCACAAACCGCAAACGGAATGCAAAGTGATCGTGAAGCAGCTATTGAAGCAGGATGTACCGATTATATTTCGAAACCAATAAACATAAAAGACTTGGGTGCGTTGATACAAAAGTATTTCAAAAAATAGAATATAACATGTTGACCTAAATATTAATTATTAACCAACCTTTGTATGGTATTTATTATTGGGAGAACTAAAAATCATCAAAATTAAACTGCCAGTCTAGCTCCTTTTTATACCACAATTGACCTTGAGAAACGACCAAAGGGCAATCAAAATTATTAGTATATAAAGCTCCTGTACCCAATCCTTGAGGCATCAAATTGTGTTGTAAAAACGTCCATTGTGCAATGGCATTTAATCCAATATTAGACTCCAAAGCGGAGGTAATCCACCAATCAATTTGGTACTTTTCAGCCAATGTAATCCACTCTTTTGTACCTCGAAAACCACCCACAAAACTAGGCTTCAAAATGATGTATTGAGGCTTGATTTTTTGTAGTAAAGCTTCTTTTTCTTCCAAGGCAAAGACACCAATTAACTCTTCGTCTAAAGCAATGGGAATTGGAGTGATTTTACACAGCTCTGCCATCCTGTCAGTATTGTTTTTTTGTATTGGCTGTTCTATGCTATGTAATTTAAATCCAGATAATTGATTTAATTTATCTAAAGCTAAAGATACATCAAAAGCACCGTTCGCATCCACTCTAATTTCGACTTGTTCTGGAGAAAAATGCTGCCGAATATAGTGCAATAATTGCAACTCTTTATCGAAATCTATGGCACCTATTTTGAGTTTCACGCAACGGAATCCTTCGGCTAGTTTTTCCTCGATTTGCTGCTTCATAAAAGACTCCTCACCCATCCAAACTAAACCATTAATTTCGATGCTTTTTTTGCCTGTGGTAAAGTCCGAAGGAAAGAGTAAAAAAGGTGTTTCGCTTCTCAAAGACTGGAACGCCATTTCGACTCCAAATTGTATCGACGGGAACTCGATTAATGCTTCCCAAAGTTGGTCTTCACCAAGTTGAATATTGTCGCAAGTCCATAGCAGTTTTTCTTCATAATCGGTTCGGTCGTCTGCGCTTAATCCTCTTAGGATGCCGCACTCGCCTATTCCTTTTTTACCGTCCTTTTCCAAAATGATAAACCAAGTTTCTTTCTCGGACATCACACCGCGAGACGTTCCTGAAGGTCTTTTGAAATTGAGAATGTATTTGTGGTAAGTTGCTTTCAAGGTTAGAAGTTAGGAGTTATAAGTTAGAAGTTAGGAGTTAGGAGTTATGGGTTAGAAGTTAGGAGTTATAAGTTATAAGTTATAAGTTATAAGTTAGGAGTTAGAAGTTAGGAGTTAGAAGTTAGGAATTTGTCTTTTCCAAGAACTTTAAAATTCAATTAAAACTGGTTTTTATTGATTACACAAATTAGCTTATATACTTTCACTAATAATAAATTTATGCGTTTATTTTATTCCTTTTGTACTTCTAAATCAAGTTCCGTTTCGTCTAAATGAAAAATCATTTTATCATCAACTTTTACCGCAATGATCTTTAAAATATTATATTTATTGGAATCATTACCAATGCTGATAGCATAATTATTAGCATTCAATCGCCATTTAGCGCCTTTCGTTTCATTAGTGAGCATGGTAAACAATTTAGTTTTATCTAAAGTTGTTATTTTAAAATTCAAGTTTTCTTCAAATAGGAATGTTGCCGAGCTAAAACTTTTTATGATTTCATTAAAATTGGGACTCTCTGGTTTTTTTAATATTTTAACTACTTTCCATTTACCTACAAAATCTTTTTGGGTAAATTCTTGTGATAGAATATGATTTGTAAATAATAAAATTGCAAATACTACTAGCTGTTTTTTCATAAGTGATTTCTAAATTCCGTGGCAATCTGTTTTATCTCAATAATCTTTGTATCAATTCTTAATCCTCCAGCAACCTCAAAACCCTTTCAAAATCACCACTGGGTAATCCTGCTTTTTTGAAGGTGTCAAAATCTTGTTTTACTTTTTGAGTCCAGCTTAAACTGTCGGTTACATTCTGGAATTGGTATTTTTTGTAAATAGTTTTGGCTGATTTAAAGTCTTTATTGAGCAAATAAGCGTGAGCCAAATTCATTTGTACCAACAATTCTGAATCGTCTATCTTTTCTCCATCTTTGAGCGATTTGATGGCTTTTGCATATTGCTTGGTCATCAAATACGAATACCCAAGACTGTTAAAATCTAAAGCATTTGCTTTCCCGTTAACTATAATAATGTTTGTTTTTGTTATGACTTCACCATACTTAGCTTGTTTTACTAAATTGGTTATTTGATTGCGTAAATTGGAAAAGATTTGATCCGATGTCCCAATTTCTTTTAAACAAGCATTTCCCAAATCGGTATAAACTTTTGATTTTTCGATGGGTAATAGTTTTTGGAACTCCTGAAATTTGTATTCTTTTTGCAACTTATCCAGCACACAAACACAAAAATCATCCGAAGCAATAATTTTCTTGGCTAAATCGGTTGTTTTGCATTGATTGAGTATCAGTTTTCGGTTTTCGAGATTCCAACCGCTGCTCAATCTAGTGTTGACCCAAGGAACAACTTCGAGCACAATTTTTTGGTTCATTATCCAATTATTGCTTTCAAAACCAAACCACATTGCAGTAGCATTGGGCAATATACACAACGAGCTTTCCGCAGAAAGTCCTTTGGCATCTTGACTTACAGCTACATTTTGCTCATAACATGCTTTAGTTGTTATTCCGCTTTTTTTGTATTCTGTTGCTGACGTTTCATTTGTAAAAATGGCATATTTGCATTTATCATCACCTGAAATCTTAGACAATAGAAAAACCGCTCCTGCTGTGCCTTGACTAATTCCTGTTGGATCTGGAATGGATTTTAAGACCGAAACCAAACTATTGGCCATTTGCTGATTCACATCCAAAAGAGTGATTCTATACACCACTTCGGTAGTTCCTACAGGCAGTTCCTCAGTTTTGATGACGATTCTATCTCTTGCAGAAACAACGATTTCTTTTTTGGTTGCCCGTTCTTTATCCCAATAACCGTCTTTTTGTGCAAAAATGGTGTTTGCGTAAATAGGAATTAATAGGACGAAAATTATTCTTTTTAAATTCATTTTATATTGTTATCGACAGGTTCAAACCTTTAAAAATTTGGTAGCTATACAGTTAATAAAAATTACAATTCAATATTTTCGCCAATTTCAAGCAGCATTAAATCTTTTCCTTTATTGAAAAACTTACGAATAGCTTCGTCGTGGTTGATTTCGATGTAACCAAAAGTATCATAGTGAACGCCTAATATTTTATCGCATTCGACAAAATCCGAAGCTAGGATTGCATCCTCGACATCCATCGTGAAATTGTTGCCAATGGGAAGGATAGCCAAATCGAGTTTCGTTCGCATTGGGATGAGTTTCATGTCCATTGTGAGTGCGGTATCGCCTGCAATATAGATATTTTTGTGTTCGCCTTCGATGATAAAACCGCCTGGATTACCTCCGTAAGTGCCGTCGGGAAAAGAACTGGAATGAATGGCATTGACATATTTTACCTTTCCGAAGTCGAAGTTCCAACTTCCACCGTGATTCAAAGGGTGCGATTTGAGAGCTTTTTCGCCATAATGAGTTGCTATTTCGTAATTCGAAACGATAACCGCATTGGTTCTACCGGCAATATATTCGACATCGAGAATGTGGTCGCCGTGAGCGTGAGTCAACAAAATGTAATCCGCTTTGAGCTCGTTGATGTTGATGTGCGAAGCATTAGGATTGGCAGAAATAAAAGGGTCAACCAAAATGTGTTTGCCTCCCACTTCTATCCCTAATGCCGCGTGACCGTAGAATGTTATTTTCATTTCTATTTGTTTTCTAAATAATTAATTCAAACCATTTCAACGGAATAAAATCCGTTGCTACAATATGTTCCTAGTCCAACAGATTAAAATCCGTTGCTACAATATATGCCGTTCCTAGTCCAACGGATTAAAATCCGTTGCTACAATATGTGCCGTTCCTAGTCCAACGGATTAAAATCCGCTGTTACAATATGTGCCGTTCCTACGGAACTGCAAAAAAAACGTATAAAATCGATTTATCAACGGATTAAAATCCGTCGCTACAATATGCGCCGTTCCTACGGAACTAACACATTACCAATTAGAGCCTTGGGCTCGGGCCATTTTGTAGCGCTGGACTTTAGTCCAGTAAGCAACAAAACACACAAAAAAGAGCCTTAGGCTCGGTGCATTTAGCTTATACAAATACAAGCAAATGAAAAAAATGAAAAAAAACCGAAGTTTTAAAATTATATAACTCTATTTTAAATCCCTATTTTAAACCTTTAAACCCTTTAAGTTCTCAATTCGTCTAACTTCCCACTTCTAACTTCCCACTTCTAACTTCCCACTTCCCACTTCTAACTTCTGACTTTCTTTCCCTCCCTATCTTCCTCCCAAAAACAGATTTACAATTACATCTTGAATCAACGAAATCATACATATTGCCAAAAGTATTGAAAGAGCAAAAGTACTCAAAGCTATTTTTTTTAATTCAGGGTCTAATGCTATAGGCTCTTGATTTTTATAAACTGTAATCAAATGTTTCACTAAAGGTATATATGCCAATACAAAAAGATATTGATCGAAACGAAAATGCGTATTTATGGCAAAAATAACCACCAAAACCATCGCCGAAACGATTAGAAAATAATGGTATTTCTTGGCTTTAGTACCACCAATTTGTACGACAATGGTATTTTTATTCGACTTTCTGTCGGAGGCTTCGTCTCGCATATTGTTCAGATTCAAAACCCCAACACTTAAAAAACCAATAGCGATAGCTGGTAGAAAAAGATTAAAATCCAATTGTTTGGAGTATAAAAAATTGACGCCCAAAGTACTCACCAAACCAAAAAATACAAATACAAATACATCGCCAAAACCGCGATAACCATAAGCCGTATTTCCAACAGTGTATCGAATCGCCGAAACAATTGCCAAAATACCCAAGACTAAATAGAATAAAGAATAACTTAAGTTAGTATATCGAAAAGCATAGTATATCAACAACATAGCCGAAATAAGAGTAAGAACCGAAGTGATAATTATAGCACGTTTCATAGCTTGCGGAGAAATAACACCGCTTTGAATGGCTCGCTTGGGGCCAATACGGTCTTCATTATCGGTTCCTTTGATACCATCACCGTAGTCATTGGCAAAATTGGATAAGATTTGAAATCCCAATGTGGTGAGGATGGCGTAACTAAATATTCGCCAATTAAATACTTCTGTTGGCGTGAAAACATTATCCGTAGGATAAGCCAAAGCGTACATACTGCCCACAATTATTCCAGAAACCGACAAGGGTAAGGTTCGTAATCGTGCGGCTTGAATCCAGTGTTTCATTTGAGGTTTGAAGTTAAGAGTTAGAAGTTAAGGGTTAAAGGTTGGAAATTAGAGGTTAAAAGTTCCTTATTGCAACTTCCCACTTCTAACTTCTAACATCTAACTTTCTTAAGGAAGCCATTTTTTTTCGAAGTTGGGTTTTCTTTTTTCTAAGAAAGCGTTTCGGCCTTCTTTGGCTTCGTCGGTCATATAGGCTAGTCTTGTGGCTTCGCCAGCAAAAACTTGTTGACCCACCATTCCATCGTCGGTAAGATTCATAGCGAATTTTAGCATTTTGATCGAGGTAGGCGATTTTTCCATGATTTCTTGCGCCCATTGGTAGGCGGTATCTTCGAGTTCGGCGTGTGGAATTACAGCATTGACCATTCCCATTTCCATTGCTTCTTGAGCAGAATAATTGCGACCGAGAAAGAAAATTTCACGGGCTTTTTTCTGTCCAACCATTTTGGCTAAATACGCCGAACCATATCCTGCATCAAAACTGGTGACATCGGCATCGGTTTGTTTGAAGATGGCATGTTCTTTACTGGCTAAAGTCAAATCGCAAACTACGTGCAAACTGTGTCCGCCACCTACTGCCCATCCTGGAACTACGGCTATAACTACCTTTGGCATAAAACGGATTAATCGCTGCACTTCGAGAATATTCAAACGATGTTGACCATCTTCACCTACATATCCTTGGTGACCGCGAGCGTTTTGGTCGCCACCGCTGCAAAACGAATAAACGCCATCTTTGGTCGATGGACCTTCGGCTGAAAGTAGCACTACTCCTATCGAAGTGTCTTCCTGAGCGTCATAAAAAGCTTGGTATAATTCGGAGGTGGTTTTGGGGCGAAAAGCATTTCGTACATTGGGTCTATTAAAAGCTATTCGGGCCACTCCATTGCATTTTTTATAGGTGATATCTTCGTATTCTTTGACGGTTATCCAATCCATTCTTTTAATTTTAAATTATAAATGTAAAATTAGCGCATTTTTTAGATTTATCTAATACTTCTGAAATTAATTAACAAGTTGTATTGTGAGCAACTATATTGAGACGCTTACAGCGTGACAAACAGTAAGAATGATTGTCACCTAAAGAACTATTAAATTATAAGCAACACAAACCACTCCATTTTTCTCGCTAAAAGCGACCCAAGGAACGAGAGAGACGCATTGATAATGAAATTTATATACCAATTTGCTGTTCGTCTTACTAAATATATTTTTAATTATATTTGTAGCTTTAACGTACAAAAAATTTGTTAAATCAGTAGCGTTTATTTTTTGAAACCAACACATTTGCCATCAAAAAACACTGTTTAAAAACACTTGAAAAGTATCTTTTATTTAATTTTTTCTAGCTATGATTTTTAAAAAGACCTATTTATACTGCTTATTATTCTTTACCATTTTTACATTCTCATTTGCACAACATTTAGACAGTACCACTCTAGAATGCCAAAACACAATAACAACTATTGACAGTTCTTTGGTTTGTCTAAACGAAGAAAACCTTACCCTTGAAGATTCGATTCCTATTGAAAAGAAAATGTTAACTACTCTTGTTACAGCGCCAATAAATGATTCTTTGGCTTATCCCCCAAAATTTAGAGATTACAGAAGACTTGGATACAATACTTCAATCTATTTTGGAGTCGCAGTTTTAGGTTTTGTAGCGCTTTGGTCTATGCCCGAAAGTGTCACCAAGTGGGACAAAGAGCAGATGAGAAAAAAGGGTGTTTTATGGAAATGGAACCAAAATGTAAAAATCGGTCCTGTTTGGGATAAAGATAATTGGGTTCTCAACTGGATTGCGCATCCATATTGTGGTGGAATTTATTATATGACTGCTCGTAGTAGTGGTTTTACCATTTTAGAGTCCTTTGGGTATTCAGCTTTAATGTCGACTTTTTTCTGGGAATATGGTGTTGAATCTTTTGCCGAAATCCCATCCAAACAAGACCTTATTATCACTCCGGTACTGGGTTCGCTGCTTGGGGAAGGCTTCTATTATGCTAAAAAATCGATTTTGAAACACGATAAGAAAGTTTTAAAATCAAAAATTTTAGGTTTAACTACCTTGTTTTTGATAGATCCATTCAACACCGTTCTGGACGGTTTTGGGTATAAAGAAAAGGTAAAAACTCAAATGAATATTGCTCCTGTGGGAGTGAATCAATTCTCTAAAACACCAGTTTGGGGCGTACAGTTTTCGGCTAGTTTTTAAAGGTTTGAAAAACAAAACCGTTTGCTTGCTATATTGTGTTCTAAATAAGTAAAATAAGATCATTTAAATTAGACTGTTTTCTGTTTCAAAATAGTTTGCTTTCCTGAAAGTATTGCTCCAGTTTTTAATGCTAAAATCTTAGTTAATAAAATGATCATTAAAATATTTTTAGTTTACAGAAACTAGGATTAAAAAAGGTAATTTTGAATTTTAACTCACAAAAATGAAAGCAAAACCTTTTTTAAAATGGGCAGGTGGTAAAAGAAAGTTAATCACCGACATTGAAAAAATATTACCTAAAGAATTTATTTCTAAAAAAAATAGATGTGACAGCTAAAATGAATTTAAGAAATTACCATAAAAATGTAGCAGAATGAAACAGAATGAAGCAGTTATTTTAACTTTAGAAAAACTTGGAGGAGTTGCTACACTTGGTCAATTGAATCAAGAAGTATTCAAAATATCGAATTGTGAATGGAAAACAAAAACACCTTTTGCAAGTATTAGAAGAATTGTACAATTAGATAAAAGCATATATAAAATTAAGCCAGGATTGTATGGCTTAACGAAATTTAAAACAACAAATGAAAGTAAAGGAATTATTCAAGAAACAGAATTGAATAAAAATTCCAAAGAGGTTATTGATTTTAATCATTCCTATTTTCAAGGACTTTTGATAACTGTTGGAAATCTAAAAGGATTAAAAACATTCATTCCTAACCAAGATAAAAATAAATTATTTCTTTCTGAAAAGTTGGCAGACATAAGGAGTTTAAATGAAATACCTCCATTTTCGTATTCCAAATTGGTACAAAGAAGTTCAACAATAGACGTTATTTGGTTTAATGATAGAGAAATGCCTCATTCTTTTTTCGAAGTAGAACATTCAACCGATATTCAAAATTCATTATTGAAATTTAATGATCTTCAAGATTTTCACTCACGAATGGTTATTGTTGCCGATAATAAAAGAAAAGAGGAATATTTAAAAAAAATAAAGTATTCCTCTTTCACTGATTTAAATAAAGAAAATAGAGTTTCATTTATGGATTACGAAACATTAAGTAGGCAGTATGAAAGCATAATTGAGCAACAACAATATGAATTCTTATTGTAAAAATTTACAAGACTTGATTATGAAAAAATACATATTTATTACGTCAGAAGGCGCAACGGAAGCACCAAACAGTTCTTATGAAGTAAATAATATGCAAGTAATTGGAATTGTTAAAGATGTTATCAATGAAGACGAAGCATTAATAAAACTTTTGGTTGAAAATGAATGGATAATTGACGCCGAATTCAACGTAGCTGAATTCACTGTTTACGAAATTTTATAATTTCAAATTCAAAAATCTCCCTTCAATACCGGAATTTTTTAAAGCTAAAGCATTCTCTTTTCCGTAAGCAATGAAAACACTTGGTGCGCCTGGAGTTCCAGCTTGAATGCCCGAAATATGGTAAAATCGTATTCTTCCTTTTACAAATAACATAGCATCTGCATCATTCCAAATGTGCTCAAAGAAACATTTAGTTTCTGTTCTGGCAAAAATTAATGCAATTCCGTTTCCGTGAAATTTTAATTTCTCCATCCATAATTCCATTCCTCTTCCGTAAGGAGGATTCAAATAAACTCTACCAAACCAATCTTTGGACAAACCATCATCAGCAATTGTAAAATTATTTTTCGCGTGTAAAAACGGAGCGTTGATTGGACTACAAGGGTCTAAATCAAATTTTCCCAATTTAACCACCAATTCAGGTGGTGTTAACCATTCCACTTTTGTGTCTTTGCAACGTTCAAATGATGTATTCATAAAATATTATTTGATACAAATATTTGATCAATTTTCAATAAAAACAAATTATAATACGATCATTTTCAATAACTTATAAACATTTATATAATTGTATATGTAACAGTAAATTATAAAATATTAAAGAGGTACATCAGAAGTAAAGATTTGGCTAAGCTTAAAACGCTTGACACCTTCTATTTTCATTCCACCAACAAACAAAACAACTTTCTGGAATTTCCCTATGATTTGCATACCAAACTGAAAGCCCATTTTTCTGAAGACATTTCGATAGAAAACAATCCCAACATCAAAAAATGGATGAAGGAATATCGTGATGAATATGAATTGGAATCAGTAAACTATTTGCCTGTATTGACTTTTACGGAAAATATTTTTTGAAACTCTATTAAACAGAATTGCATTTTACTTGATATTTTTAATCCCATCAGCAACCAATAGAAGTTGGGAGTTGTCAGTTTTGGTTTTATATTGACAACAAAATAAACAGATTAACACAGATTTTTTGTTTGCTAAATTATAAGTTTTTTTGAATAACCCTTCAACCCGTTTTCCGAAAAAAAACGTCTAACCTTGAACCTTCCATTTCGATATTGTGTGAATTTTATAACTATTAGTCTGATTGTTGTAAGAGTGGTTAATCCCTTGCGTTCTAATTTTGCATTCGTTACTAATGCAAAGATAGTATGTCATTTCTTAAAAATCATTCTCGACGAAAATTTATTCAACAAACTGCTCTGGCAGGCACAGGCTTATTGCTCAATAACTCGATGCATTTATTTGCACAACAAAATTCAAATAGTATGAAGACTACAACAAAATCAAAAGGGTACGCTGGAAAAGACGAAAAAGGAAATCTAGCATTATGGAACTTCGAGCGCAGAGCTGTTGGCGACAATGATATTTTAATTGACATTAAATATTCGGGGATTTGCCATTCCGACATTCATACCATCAAAGGGCATTGGGGCAAACAAAAATACCCACAAGTTCCGGGACACGAAATTGCGGGTATTGTCGCTGCCATTGGCAAAAACGTAACCCAATTTAAAGTCGGTGACAAAGCTGGAATAGGTTGTATGGTCAACAGTTGTATGGAATGTGACAGCTGCAAAAGTGGCGAAGAACAACATTGCGAAACAACCGGAATGGTAGGCACTTATGGCTCTCCCGAAAATTCGTCTCCCACTGGAATCACTCAGGGAGGCTACTCGAATAACATTGTGGTTACGGAACATTTTGCAATAAAAATTCCAGAAAATATGGAGTTGCAATTTGCTGCTCCCCTACTTTGTGCAGGTATTACCACTTATTCGCCCTTAATGAAAATTGACATGAAAAAAGGGGATAAAATTGGCGTTGTGGGCATTGGTGGATTAGGACACCTGGCTATCAAATTGGCGGTTTCTAAAGGAGCCGAAGTATATGCTTTTACCACTTCTCCATCCAAAGTAAATGACATCAAAGGTTTTGGTGCCAAAGAAGTGATTGTAGTGGACTCACATGAAAAATTGAAACCGTGGTTTGGAAAAATGGATTTTATGATTTCGACCGTTCCTTATGCTTATGAAATGTCCGATTATATTTCTTGTGTAAAACCTTACGGTTATTTTACCCAAGTGGGACAACCCATAAATGGTGAGTTGAAAATTAATAATACCAATATGATTTTTAATAGAGTGAATTTTAATGGTTCGCTGATTGGTGGGATTCCCGAAACCCAAGAAGTGATGGATTATTGTGCAGAACATAAAATCTATCCCCAAATCGAAATCATTAAAGCGGAAGAAATTAATGAAGCTTGGAAAAAAGTCGTGAATAAAGAGGCGCGTTACCGTTATGTAATTGATGCTTCTACTATTTAGCAATTTGTTTTCCAAGACATTAGCGTTTGGTTTTTTTTAATTTTATACCGTTTATGTATTGATTCGCCTGACTGCTGCGTTCGAGTCAAAATAGTCCAACAAATTGGACTATTTTATAAATGTTACTGGTATTATAACAAAAAATTTAGGAACTATTCTAGAAGATTAGTTCGGCAACCCATAAAGAAAAAACTTAAAAGTTATTATACCTTATAGTGGTTGAACAGGGTATCTATTGCTTTGGCCAAGTCAAAATCTTTAGTAGATATTCCATCTGCATCGTGAGTAGAGAGGTCAATGATTACTTTGTTATAGACGTTTTCCCAATTGGGATGATGTGCCGCTTTTTCAGCAATCAATGCCACCGCAGTCATAAAGGAGAAGGCTTCGACAAAATCCTTGAAAAGAAGTTCTCGATGGAGGAATTTGCCTTTTAGGAGCCAAGCAGGATTTATTTCGGTCATTTTATCCTGAATTTCTTGTTGGTTAAGCTTTTTCATTTTGTTTTTTTTGTTTGTTCAACATTTTGGAAAATAGAATTTACTGTTTCGACAAGTATTACCGATAGCAATACATAAGAGTCTAATAAATTGTATTCAATATATTAACTATCGGGATTAACCATTTCGAAATTAGAATTGGTATAAATTCATTCTTACTTCACCGGAATATTTTCTAAAATTTCCAACACAAATTTATAGAATTTCTGAGAAGATGGTATCGAAGCTCTTTCGTCTGGAGAGTGCGCTCCGTGAATGGTTGGTCCAAAAGAAATCATATCCATATCAGGATAATTCGTTCCTAGGATTCCACATTCTAAACCCGCGTGGCAGGCCACTACTTTTGGTTTTTCGTTGTTTTGTTTTTCGTAGATATTAACCAATAAATCTAAAATTTCAGACTTAACGTTTGGTGTCCAACCCGGATACGAACCTGCGAAAATAACTTCGCAACCGCATAATTCAAAAGCGGAACGCAAGGCATTCGCCAAATCAAATTTGGAAGTTTCTACCGAAGAACGCGTCAAACATCCAATGGTAATTTCGCCATCTTTGATGATCACTCGTGCCACATTATTAGAAGTTTCCACCAAATCTTCCATATTGGCCGACATTCTGTAAACACCGTTATGAGCGGCATAAATCGAACGTAGAATGCCTTCCTGAACGCCTAAATCCATTACTTTTTTTGGCAAATCGCATTTTACGATTTCGATAGTCAAGTTGGGTTCGGTAGTTTTATATTCCGTTTTGATGTCGTTGATAATTTCCTGCATATCAAATACGTAGGCTTCATCATACATTCCAGCTACAATAACTTTTGCCACACTTTCTCTCGGAATCGCATTGCGCAAACTTCCACCGTTGATTTCAGAAACTTGAAGTCCAAAATTCTCGAAAGCGTCGAATAACAAACGGTTCATTATCTTATTGGCATTACCCAAACCTTTGTGAATATCCATTCCTGAATGTCCTCCATTCAAGCCTTTTACGGTGATGGTATAACCTACTGCATCGTCAGGAGTTTCCTCTTCTTGATAACTTCTAGTCGCCGTAACATCTATACCTCCGGCGCAACCAATGTCGATTTCATCGTCTTCTTCGGTGTCCATATTCAAAAGGATTTCGCCTTTCAGGATGCCGCCTTTTAGATTCAGTGCGCCTGTCATTCCTGTTTCTTCATCAATTGTAAAAAGGGCTTCAATCGCTGGATGTTTGATAGTTTTAGATTCTAAAATGGCCATAATCATCGCCACTCCAAGACCGTTATCAGCACCAAGTGTGGTTCCGCGAGCACGAACCCAGTCGCCATCGACATACATTTCGATTCCTTGTTTGTCGAAATCAAAAACGGTATCCGAGTTTTTTTGATGCACCATATCCAAATGTCCTTGCAAGACAATGGGTTTGCGGTTTTCCATTCCTAGAGTCGCTGGTTTGCGGATAATTACGTTACGGATTTCGTCTTCAAAAGTTTCTAATCCTAGAGAATTTCCGAAGTTCTTCATAAATTCAATTACCCGTTCTTCTTTTTTAGAAGGTCGTGGAACAGCGTTCAAATCGGCAAATTTGTTCCAAAGTTCTTTGGGTTCTAGGTTTCTTATTTCTTGGCTCATTGTATATGTTTAGTTTATTTATTCAATCCCTTCAATTCTATCCACAAAAACATTGACCATTTTGTGGTCATTATTCATTTCTAAAATATCGTTCCAAAGCTTAGTTATAACTACGAAGAATGGCTTCATTTTTAAATTTCCAAATCTAATATGAATCACTTTTGGAGGTGGGAAATTCAACATTATTTTATTGGAAAAATCTATGTCTTTGGTAATTATTGTTAAATTATTATTTTTCGCATAAGTCCAAATTTCTTCATCTGACCATTTACTATTCAAATCTTTTGGATGAATAAATTCAGGAGAATTCCAGAGAGCAAAATAATAGGGAAGGTTAATGTCTATTAAAAATTTTGGCATTTAAGCAACATATTTAATAGTGAAATTTCTTTTCATCAAATCTGATGCAAATTTCAAACAAGCGTCAATATCTTCATTTTCTAAATCTGGATATTGATATAAAAGTTCTTCACGAGTCTC
>JAYVIK010000244.1:0-3055 GCA_043770265.1 Flavobacterium sp.
CCTATCCATAATCACAAGAAAAAAACAAGACAATCGCAAACAACTTTACATCAATTATGAAGATAGAATTATAGTCTATAACATCTTCAATTTTAAATAATAGTTAAAATCAGAATTAGATTGTTTATTTGGGCTAGAATTTTGAACATAGATTGATTTTTTTGCAAAAATATAAAAAAAGACGGTCTTGATGATGAACCGTCTTTCTTGAGTTTTATTTTGAAAATTTATTTCTGCGTTTTTGCATTCATCTTGGATTGGTATTCTTCCATTTGTTGCTCGAAGATTTTCATTTTTTTATCAAAAACCTCCATTGCAGCATTGAAAGGTTCCATTTGTTTATCAAAAATCTCAATTTGTTTGTCAAAGGCTTTCATTTGTGGTTCTAAGGCTTCCATTTTTTTATTAAAATCCTCCATTTTGCTGTCAAACTCTTTCCAAGCTTTTTTGTCTCCGTGTATCGGGTCGCCTTTTGGAGCTTTTGGGGCTTTAGGAAAAACTGGTGGTTTTGGATTTTTTAAGGTAAATTTAGGCGGCGTTGGCGGCGTTGGTGGACTTGGAATATCAATATCATCCGCGGTTTTGTGGATTGTTTTGGTAGTTATCCGTATCGTTTTTTCATTTGTGTTGACATCCATTTTATCAATCTTATTTTGATCAAGTTGTAAAAGTTCATTTTTATCTACTTTTTCGTCATTAATATAGATGTCATTGTCATTGAGTGTTTTCGAGAATTCTCTAGTAACAATCCGAATTGTTCCTTTGTCAGATTTTTTAAGAACATCCATACTTTCAATTGCATTAGGATCTAATTTTGCTAAATCTTCTGGAGTTACTTTTGAACCGTTGACAAAGATTTCTTTTTTGATTGAAACAGCTGGCGCATTTGGTGCAATTAAAACACTTTTTTGGTTGGCCACCATATCTTCGTCTGTTCCGAAATCAGCGGATAGTTCTCCGTTTTCTTTTTTAGAAATGATAATTCCAAATGTTTTTATCGCCTCTGATCCTTTAGTTGCCATTTGTAAAGTAATTTCTTTGCCTTTTTTTAAGTCAACTTTTATTCCAATCAATTCACTTTTAGCATTTCTTTGCACACTTGAAAAAGTAGCAATAATCGCGTAGTTTTCTTTTAAAGTCTTGGTTTTTTCTTTTAATTCTGCATCGGTGGTATTTTTGTTTATTTTGTATACATCTACCGATTTTTCAACTGATTTTGCATTTTCAACAGCAGTGGGTTCCGATTCTTTTTCTTGAGCCACGACTTTCACCTGAAAGAAAAATACAAATGCACCTAATAACGGAATTACTGATAAATACTTCCAATAATTCCTTTTTTTTGATTGATTTTTGTTTAACATAACGATTCGTTTTTTGATTAATGATTGATAAAAATGATTGGTAATGGCAACACAATTTTCCTGTGTTGTTATTTTTAAAAGCGTCAATTGATAGGCTTTTTTGTCGGAAATGATTTTGGAAGCTTCGCTGTCGGCGATGAATTCCAGGTTTTGTGAGATTGCGTTTTTGTACAACCAAACCAACGGATTGAACCAAAAAATAATACAAAACAGTCTTGAAATCAAAACATCAACTGTATGATTTTGTGCGCTGTGCACTTTTTCGTGTTCCAAAATATTTTCCAATTCCGTTTCGCTGTATAGTGATGAGTTATACACAATAGAATTGAAATAGGAAAAAGGAGAAACATTTTCATTTACATCAATAAACTTGAAATCGGCTTGATGTTGGATTGTCTTTCCTTTTAGAACTTTGAATAAACTATAAAAATCAAAGGCGAATTTCACCAAGAACACTAGAATTCCAATCGAATAAATAATTGCGAAAACGAGATACCAATTAATTTCAAAATGTTCTTCTTTTATTGATGCATTTACGGGAATTTGGGACCAATCATAATTGGTTGCAATCGGATCTACCCAAACAATTTTTGTCAAAACAACCAATGGTAATGCAACCGAGCTGATTAATCCTGCCAATAAAAACCAACGATTGCTGTTGAAAAAAGTTTCTTTTCGCAATAATAGATAATAGGACAAATAAAATAGTCCGATTAGTCCACTAGATTTGACGAGGTAAATAAATAGCGTTTCCATACTATTGCTTTTTTTCGATCATCGCTAAAATCTCGCGTAATTCTTCGGCTGAAATTTTTTCTTCTTTAGCAAAAAACGACACCATATTTTTATAGGAACTATCAAAATAGGTATCAATTGCAGTGTTCATAAACCGCTTTCTATAGTCTTCCATCTTCACAATCGGGAAGTATTGATGCGTGTTGCCAAATGCATTGTGTGACACAAAACCTTTTTCTTCGAGGTTTCTGATAATGGTCGAAAGCGTGTTATAATGAGGCTGGTCTTCAGTGATTTCTGCCAGTACTTCTTTTACGAAAGCTTTTTTGAGCTTCCATAAAATTTGCATAATTTCCTCTTCTTTGTTAGTGAGTTTTTGCATAGTTGTATTTTTTTGTCTTACTTACAACAAACATACAACTATATTTTTAGTTAACAAACTATTTTTATAGTTATTTAACTAAATTTTAAGTTTATAATGAAATAACTTTGATTTCTGCAGCTCATACTTTCAATTGCCACGGGTTTAAACCCGTGGCAATTCATTTATTCTTGTAGAATTTATACTGATATTCTTTTTTCTGCCAACAACATTCGATTCAGCCAAATACAGCATAAAGCTGCGAAAACCGCTAAGGTTCCCATAAAAAGCCAATTGGTCATATACCCAAAATGAGCAATTATATCCAATCCAGTTTTGGAACAAGCAATGTGAGCCAAGCTAAAACTCATTGTGAAAAGACCCATATATTCACCTTCTTGCCCTTTTGGCGCCCGATTGAGTGCTACAGCATTAGAAAAAGGAAATGCTAAGATTTCTCCAAAACTCAGAAAAATAATGCTTATCACTAATATAGGGACCCAAAAATCAAGTAATAAGACAAAATATCCCAACGAAACGCACAGAGCGCCGTACGCAATAATTTTAATTTTATTTAGATTTTTTCGCTCCACGATGC
>JAYVIK010000245.1:0-24773 GCA_043770265.1 Flavobacterium sp.
TGACATAAAATTGTTTATAAATAAAATGCGAATGCAAGCTAAAACTCATTAAATTTGAGAAATGCAAAGCTAAAGTATTTTCGGCTTTAATTAATTAGATTTTTACATTTTGAATTTAAAACTAACATTATGATTAAACAACTATTTTTTCTTTTTCTTTTCATTTGTAGTTTACAATTGTTTTCACAAAAATTAATTTACAAATCAAATGGGAATATTTTAAACTCAAATGGGCAGGAACTTTCTCCAAATTTAGTAAGAATAGTACTTAAGGAAAACCAACAATTATTGAAAAATTATAATACAGCAAGAAGAAAGAAAACCATTGGAAATATATTACTTATTTCGGGGCCAGTATTGTCATTTGTGGGTGCTTTTTCTTATGTACTTTCATCATTTGATGCAGGTCTTGCTCCAGAAAATAAAGAAGTAGATCGATCTATTCCGAAGATTATAGCTTTTACAGGATTAGCAGCAATAGCAGTTGCAATTCCAGTCAAAATTGGCTTCTCAAAAAAGATTAGAAATGTAGTGACGGATTATAATAATCAAAGCGCTACCGGATATTATAATCCAAAACTTGATTTAATTACCAATTCGAACGGAATTGGCTTGCGACTGACCTTAAACAAATAACTTAAAAACTACCGCTTTTGAACGAAAGAATTATTGAGCTCATAGACATCGCTCCAAAAGATTTTTGGGGTGCTCAAGACACTCATCTTGAAATGATTAAAAAGTATTATCCCAAATTGAAAATTGTTGCCCGAGGAACGACCCTGAAGGCTTTTGGCGAAAAAGAAGTCTTAGATGAGTTTGAAAACCGCTTCAACCGCTTGATGCTTCATTTTACCCGTTACAATAACATCGATGATAATGTGATTGACCGTGTGCTGCAAAGTACGATTCAGGATGACGCCAAAGGTTTTGGTCACGACAAAATTTTGGTACACGGTGTTGGCGGAAAAATCATCAAAGCGATGACCCCCAATCAGCAATTGTTGGTGGACACTATGGTCAAAAACGATATGGTTTTTGCCGTTGGTCCCGCTGGAACTGGGAAAACCTACACAGGTGTTGCTATGGCTGTAAAAGCATTGAAGGAAAAACAAGTCAAACGGATTATTTTAACTCGTCCTGCGGTAGAAGCTGGCGAAAATTTGGGTTTTCTTCCGGGTGATATGAAGGAAAAACTAGATCCGTATATGCAGCCTTTGTATGACGCTTTGCGCGATATGTTGCCCAATGAAAAGCTGGAAGACCATATTGCGAAAGGAATTATCCAAATTGCACCTTTAGCATTTATGCGTGGACGAACGCTTGACAATGCCTTTGTAATTCTAGACGAAGCCCAAAACACAACCCATTCGCAAATGAAAATGTTCCTGACTCGAATGGGGAAAAATGCCAAGTTTATGATTACTGGCGATCCAGGTCAAGTTGATTTACCACGACGAACAATTTCTGGATTGAAAGAAGCGATTTTGGTATTGAAAGATGTTGAAGGTATCGGTATTATTTATTTGGATGACAAAGATATTGTGCGTCATCGCTTGGTCAAAAAAGTGATTGATGCTTACAAGCAGATAGAGAATCACGATTAGAAAAGTTGTTTATTAGAATGTTTAAAAAATCGTTTTGTACAAATCTGTAAAGAAATGTGTAAAATGATTTTTTACATTCAGCAAATTATATTTTAAAAGTATCAATTGCCTCGAGCTTCAGCCAGAGTAATTGTTTTTAAGGCATGAATTGCCTCCAGCTTCAGCTGGAGGGATAAAATTGGATTGTTTTTTAATGGCTTTAGCCAAACAACATAGTGTTTTTTGGCTAAAGCCAATTATGCATTAATTCCATATTTCTCCAGCTGAAGCTGGAGGTAATTGAAAATTATGGATTTGCTTAATAGGTGCAATTTTATTAACCTTTTGGAATGTTAATTTAATAATAAACTTGATTTACAACTGTCAGTTTGACTCTTGATTGTTTGTGCTTTCAACTCTAAACCCTTAAATTTGCCCTTCTTAAAACGGAGATTAAAAAAATGAGTATAAAAGAAAGATTTAAAGTAATCATCACCGATTTAGATGGTACATTACTCAACAATAAACACCAAATTTCCGAATATACTAAGGCTGTTTTCCAACAACTTCACGACCAGAAGTATTTAATAATAGTAGCTACGGGTCGTCATCATCTCGATGCAATGCCGCTTTTAGAAGATTTTGGATGCCCTTTTTATTTGGTAACCTCGAACGGTGGTCGGATTCATTCGCCTGAAAAAGAATTGATTTATTCATTTGACATAAAAAGTGAGGCCATAAAATCGATTTTGGATTTAGATATCAATCCCGAGTTTACGACTGTTTTGTTCAAAGAAAAAGTTTGGCAAACCAACAGGGAAAATAAAAAGTTGAACAGTTTTCAAACCGTAATGAATTATCCTTTTGAAATTGTTGATTTTAAAACTGTTGAAGATTTGAGTGCTATCAAATTATTTTTCACTCACAATGACCATCATAGATTGGTGGAACTCAAAGACGAAATTATGAAAAACCATTCCGATGAATTTCATGCTGCTTTTAGCCTTCCGTTTTGTTTGGAATTTATGGATAAATCAGTCGATAAAAGTGTGGCCATTGCTAAAATTTTAGGAATAGAAAATCATACTTTCGCGGAATCAATTGCTTTTGGCGATGGTTTCAATGATGAAAGAATGCTGATTGCGGCTGGAAAATCTTTGATTATGGAAAATGCTGCCGAAAGTTTTAAAAAGAAACTTCCACAATTAGAAGTGATTTCTTCTAATGAAAAGGATGGGGTTGCTAGCTATTTATCAGCGCAACTTTTGTCTTAATTAATCTCGAAAATATTTCTAAATTTGCATTTCTAAAATAATACAACTAAATGAACACAATAACTACAACGAATTTCAATTTTCCGAATCAAAAATCAGTATATCGAGGCAAAGTAAGGGAAGTTTACAATATTAACGACGAACTTTTGGTTATGGTTGCTACGGATAGGCTTTCAGCTTTTGATGTGGTTTTACCAAAAGGAATTCCATATAAAGGTCAAATTCTGAACCAAATTGCCACTAAATTTATGGAATTGACTCAAGATATTGTTCCCAATTGGTTGATTGCAACGCCAGATCCTAGCGTGGCTGTGGGGCATTTGTGCGAGCCATTCAAAGTCGAAATGGTGATTCGTGGTTATCTTTCAGGTCACGCAGCCAGAGAATATGCTGCTGGAAAAAGACAAATTTGTGGAGTAACAATGGTGGAAGGATTGAAGGAAAACGACAAATTCCCAACGCCAATAATCACGCCAACCACCAAAGCGGATAATGGTTCGCACGATGAAGATATTTCACGCGAAGACATTTTATCCAAAGGAATTGTTACCGAAGAAGATTATTTGGTTTTAGAAAAATATACCAGAGCATTATTCCAAAGAGGAACCGAAATTGCAGCTAGTCGTGGATTAATTTTGGTGGATACTAAATATGAATTTGGTAAAACAAAAGACGGTGTTATTGTTTTGATTGACGAAATTCACACTCCAGATTCTTCTCGTTATTTCTACTCCGAAGGCTATCAAGAAAGACAAGATAGGGGAGAAGAGCAAAAACAATTGTCGAAAGAATTTGTGCGTCGTTGGTTGATCGAAAATGGTTTTCAAGGTCAAGAAGGACAACAAATTCCAAATATGACTGACGAATATATCGAAACCGTTTCTGAAAGATACATCGAATTATACGAAAATATCTTAGGAGAAAAATTCGTAAAAGCGGATGTTTCTAATATTTATGACCGAATCGAAAAGAATGTTTTGGGGTATTTAGAATAATACTACTTTTTTATTTTTTTTTAAAACCTCGCATTCGCGGGGTTTTTTGCTTAATGTTAAAAATATGTTATAATAGCTTTTATGGTGTAACAAAAAAAAGGTTTGAATGTCTATTATTTTAAATCATTTAATCATCAATTAAAAACAAATCATTATGAAAAAATCAATTATTGTTTTAGGATTAGCTTTAGTAACAGTTACAAATTCATCATTTGCTAACAATGTTGAAAAAGTTATTATTAAAAAAGAATTTGTAAAATCTGAAATCACACCTTTATGTGCTGCTATCATAAAAGGAGATTTAGCTGCCGTAAAAAGTATTATCGAATATGGCGCAAATATTGAAGAAACTTCAAATAAATTAACACCATTAATGATAGCAGCACGCTATAATAATGTTGAAATTATTAAAATTCTTTTATTAAGTGGCGCAAAAAAATCAGTTAAAAATGAAAACGGACTAACTGCATTAAAGTGTGCGGAACTTTCTAATGCTAAAGAGGCTATTGCTTTATTGAAAGAAGCATAATAATTTCAATAATAAAAGCCGCCGCAAGTCTAATTAGATTTGCGGCTTTTTTATTTGTGATTCGTAGCATTCAATCCACTCTCGAACAGACATTTTTCCGGCAAGTTCCCCAATTAAATCAAAAGGGATTTGGTCTATTTTCTTGAATCGGATGCAACCTTTTCCCATATCCAGTTTCTTATTATGATGTTTAGGGTATTCAGAAGTAAACCATTCCAATAGTTTTAGATCTGCATAAATTCCTAAATGATGTATAACTATGAAATTCTTTTGGGAACCAATACTTATAAAAGGTAGCGGAAGTTTTGGATTACAATGATACCCACTTGGATAAATTGCATGCGGAACTACATAACCCAACATTCCATAACTCATTTGTTCCTCAAATCCATTGGGCAGATTTTTCAAAATACTATTTCGAAGCCTCGAAAAGGCAACTTTTCTTTCTTCTGGAAGTTCATTTAGATACTCCTCTACTGTTTTAGCTGTTGATTGCATAGCGTTTTATTTAAAGTAAAGGTATTGAAAATTTATAATTTGATTATTTGTAATTTCTTTTTTATTGATTTATCTCAATATTATACTATGTAAACAACTTGTTTGCAATACGTTGTGATTTGTACTTATTATGCTTCTATTTCTAAATAATGTTAAATTATTGTTAAAATTAGGTACTATGCAAAACAAGATACTGTCTTTTAGATATATATTTGCATAAGATATTATTATATACTTTTAAAAAACATAAAAATAACTTTAAAAAACTAATTATTATGAAAAACTTAATCATTTATTCCGGAATTGCTTTATTTGTATTAGCAAATTTTTACAACACATTATTTGTAAAAAATCAAATTAAAACTGCACAGGAATCTAGAAAAGAGATTACAATTGCTAAAGATTTTAAAACAGAATTCTCAAATTCAAAAAATAATTTAACGTTAAATAAAGCATCAGCATCTAAATCAAGAACATTTAATTTAAGAAATTTTCCAAAAATAACAGTGAACAATACAATTGGAGAAGACGAAACAATCGTTATTATTTCATCAAATAAAATCAATAAAACTGCCGATGAGCTTATTTGTGAAGACAATTTAATTACTGAAAACAACATTTCTAACGAAACTCAATCTTTAGACTTTGATGTAATAAATGGTATTGAAGTTGTTGAGCAAATGAATATTTCTAAAACAGAAAAAACCGCTGACCAACTTTTCTCAGAGGATAATTTAATTACTGAGAACAATATTTCAAATGAAACTCAATCTTTAAACTTTGATATTATAAATGGTATTGAAGTTGTTGCGCAAGTAAATATTTATAAAACAGAAAAAACCACTGACCAACTTTTCGCAGAGGATAATTTAATTACTGAGAGCAATATTTCAAATGAAACACAAGCTTTAGACTTTGATGTAATAAATGGTATTGAAGTTGTTAAGCAAGTGAATATTTCTAAAACAGAAAAAACCACTGACCAACTTTTCGCAGAGGATAATTTAATTACTGAGAACAACATTTCTAATGAAACACAAGCTTTGGATTTTAGTGTAATTAATAGTATTCAAGAAAGATTTGAAGTTGTTGAATCTATAAACACTTTCAAAACAGAAAAAAACGCTGACCAACTTTTTGCAGAGGATAATTTAATCACCGAGAACAACATTTCAAATGAAACTCAATCTTTAGACTTTGAAATCATTAATAAAATTGCTACAACTAGAAATTAGTCAAAATTTAAACAAATAAGCATTGCGAATCAGGCTGGTAAAGCAAAATTTACCAATAAAAAAGCACCATTATGGCTCAATAATGATGCTTTTTTTATGTTTAACAAAGTAGCAATTTATATTTTTTGAAGCTGCTGATCCTGAATTCAAAAACACCACCAACAGTACATTGATATTCTTCATTTATTTTCAAATAAGTTTAAATTTCTTGAATACTTAAATATGGAAATAAATTCAATACTATTATAAAGGTTTACTTTTAATAAGGTTGTAAATTTGCACCTTTAAACAAAGAAAATGCTTGTAGTAAAAAATATTTCCTTCACCTATATTGAAAATCCCGTTATCGAAAACATGAGTTTCGAAATTGCAAAAGGTCAAAATGTAGCCGTCATTGGCGAAAGTGGCTGCGGTAAAAGTACCTTGCTGAAATTGCTGTACGGCCTGTATAATCTCGATAATGGCGAAATATTTTATGATGATAATCCAATTTTTGGACCAAAATACAATCTCATTCCTGGAGAAGATTATATCAAATACTTAGCACAAGATTTTGATTTAATGCCTTATATCACTGTCGAGGAAAACGTGGGTAAATTTTTGTCCAATATTTATAAAGCCGAGAAAAAAGCCCGTGTGCAAGAATTATTAGAAATGGTCGAAATGACCGAATTTGCCAAAGTAAAAGCAAAATACTTGAGTGGTGGTCAGCAGCAAAGAGTAGCCTTGGCAAGAGTTTTGGCATTTGAACCTGAAATTCTTTTGTTGGACGAACCTTTTAGCCAAATAGATTCCTTTAGGAAAAACTCTCTTCGTCGAAATTTATTCAATTATTTCAAAAAGAAACAAATTACCTGTATCATTGCCACTCACGACAGCACCGAAGCTTTGTCTTTTTCAGATGAAACTATGGTGTTGCAAAACGGAAAACTACTAGTCAAAGGAAGTTCAAGAGAACTCTATGACAATCCGCCAAGTTTTTATATTGCTTCCCTTTTTGGAGAAGTCAATGAGTTGAAACAATCTCATTTTATTGATTCAGAAGAGGCAGACCAAATAGTATTATTGTATCCACATCAACTAAAGGTGGTAGAAGTAGGAAAAATGAAAGCCATTGTAAAGCAATGTTATTTCAAAGGAAGTCATTATTTGGTCAAAGCGGCTTTCGAACGAAAAGCCATTTTCTTTGAACACTTTTCAGAATTGGAATTGAATCAAGAAGTGTTTTTGGAAATTGCTCGATAGAAAAAATAGAATCATCCAACTTAAATGACCTTAAATGCCTTACTTGGTTAAAATTTAAAATCCTAAATTGATTTAAATACAAAAAATCCTTTCCTTTTTATTGTAGAAGGAAAGGATTTTGGCTTTTAAAACGGTATCATTTTATTTAAAATAAGAAAAATTTTCCTCGTTTCCTATCTTCAATAAAGTTTCATAAATCAATTTGATAACGTTTTCCACATCATCGCGATGCACCATTTCAACCGTTGTGTGCATATATCGCAACGGCAACGAAATCAATGCCGAAGCAACTCCTCCATTGCTATAAGCAAAAGCATCGGTATCCGTTCCAGTTATTCTGGAAGACGCTAATCGTTGGAAAGGAATTTTATTTTCATCGGCAGTATTCAAAATAAGCTCTCTTAAATTATTCTGAACCGCTGGAGCATAAGTAATAACTGGACCTTTTCCAATTTTTATTTCTCCTTCAATTTTCTTGTCAATCATTGGAGTGGTAGAGTCGTGACAAACATCGGTGATGATGGCAACGTTGGGTTTGATGGTATTGGTAATCATTTCGGCACCACGAAGTCCCACTTCTTCCTGAACAGAATTGGTAATATACAATCCAAAAGGAAGTTTGATTTTATTTTCGTGTAGCAAACGCGCGACTTCGGCAATCATAAATCCACCCATTCGATTATCGATAGCACGACAAACAAATTTATTTTCGTTCAAAACCATAAATTCATCAGGATAAGTGATCACGCAACCCACGTGAACGCCCAATTCATCTACTTCTTCTTTTTTAGAACAACCAATATCAATAAATAAATTATCAATTTTTGGAGCTTCTTCTTTGCTGCGATTGCGGGTATGAATGGCTGGCCAACCAAAAACACCTTTCACGATTCCTTTTTTGGTATGAATATTTACCCGTTTCGAAGGCGCAATTTGATGATCCGAACCCCCATTTCTAATCACATAAATCAATCCGTCCTCTGTAATATAATTTACATACCACGAAATTTCATCCGCGTGACCTTCAATAACCACCTTGTAAGGAGCGTCGGGATTAATGATTCCTACGGCAGTTCCGTAAGTATCCGTGATAAATGTATCTACATAAGGTTTTACATATTCCATCCACAGTTTTTGTCCCGAACTTTCATATCCAGTAGGCGAGGCATTGTTTAAATAATTTTCTAAAAAGGTAAGAGACGTCTCTTTTAATATCGAATTTGAACTCATAAAAATAATTTTTGGCTAAATTAAAAATTTGGCATTACAGTTGTATATAAATGTATAATTTTGTAACATAAATTTAGCACAACCATGAAGATTGCACCCTTTTTATTGTTTTTCCTTTTACTATCCATTTCAGTCCAAGCGCAAATAATTCCAAAAGACACCACAAGTATCGGTTTTGTTATTCGAGATAACGATACCATTTTTAAAGACACGATTCAATTAGAAGAAATAGTTATTTACAAAGGAAAAATCGATGTCGAGTCCAGAAAACAATTCGAGCTTCTCAAAAACAGAGTTTATAGAACTTATCCGTATGCAAAATTAGCTTCCGAGCGATTGACGGGCCTCAATAAAGGTATGGCAAGTCTCAAGACGAACAAAGAAAAGAAAAAATACTTCAAGATTGTTGAAGGCTATCTGAGTAATGAATTCGAAGCTCAACTCAAAAAACTTTCACGGAAGCAAGGCCAAATACTCATTAAATTAATACACCGTCAAACAGGTATATCAACTTATGAATTGGTTAAAAATCTAAAAAGTGGGTGGACAGCATTTTGGTCCAATACTACAGCAAAAATGTTCGACCTAAATTTGAAAGCACAATATCAGCCCTACGAAGTGAACGAAGATTATTTAATAGAAACCATATTAGTAAGAGCTTTCGAATCCCGAAGGTTAATAAATCAACCACCGGCAAAACCGGTAAATTATGATGATTTGACCGATTTTTGGATAAACAAAGCGGTACAAACAAGTAAATAGTTTCATTTGGGCGTTACCCATAAAAAAGGAAAGCTGCTACTTCGCTCTGCAAAGTCTCCGACTTTGAGGATGTGTTTGTCAGTCTGTGACTGACTTAAAAACATAACCATTTCAAATAAAGTCGGTTGAAAACCGAGAATTACTACCTCAAAGTCGGAGACTTTGCGGAGCGAGGATTTTATCATAGTCCATTTAACAAGCGTTTTTTTTATAAGATCTAATATTGGGAACTTTTTTACGTATTTTCGTCAATTCAAGGAATAAATAATTTCAAATAAAATCAGATATGATTCACCTTATTACAAGAGAAAAAATAATAACAAACGTAAAAGCAGCAAACCGGTACAATCAACTTGGCGCACTTTTGAACGCTGTAGAAGCAATGAAATTGCCTAAGGGAACAACTGATTTTATCGATCAAGAAATCGAACTATTGAATGCTTTTTCAAATGAAGATAAATTTTTTGTGAAAGCAATTAAAGAAAAAGAGAATAAAATTGTAAAACTGCTAGAGAAAAAACACAAAATTGTACCAAAAAAATACTACAAAACACTTTGGATGGTTCTTGGTATGTCGGCATTTGGAGTACCGATGGGTGTTGCATTTGGTTTAATTATGAAAAATATGGGACTTTTAGGAATTGGTTTTCCAATAGGTATGGGAATCGGAGTTGGTGTGGGTGCTTATTTAGACAAAAAAGCATTCAATGAAGGAAGACAATTAGATGTAGACCTTAAATATTGATGCTGAAAATAATAGTTCTTGTGCAAATGATTAAAAACGTGAAAGAAACCAAACTGCTGCAATGTTTGCAACTGCATAAAGCGTCAGAACTGAGCGTTATTATCAATCGAGGCGACATTCTAGTAGACACCAGACTTTTATCTTCGATTTGAGTACATTTTACGTGAGTAACCTCGCAGTTGCTCTTTAAGTCTGACAGGGGCTTTCAGGTCAAAAGATTTTTAATTTTTTTTTACCGATACGCTTTTATGAATAAAAGCCAGACGTAAACCATCGTCCTACCCCCTTTTCGGCCGAAACAGCCGTTTGGCTATAACACATTTAAGTCAATTTGCTTTTGCAAGAGACAACAAAACAAAATAAGTTAAATTTTCTACCGCAGCACAACTGCAAGACGGCACCACGATTTTTTGTGTCTCCCTATGCGTTCTGCGTCAATATATCTCGGCAGTAAACCATTAGATTTATCATTGATAGCAAATCGATATCAAAAAAGATCATTTTATGATTTGTTTATTGATATTAAAATAATATTTTTGGATATTGCAAGGCAATAATACATGATATGCCTTTTTATTGAAATAAAACTATAATGGTATTCCCTACAGTCAACTTTAAGAAGTATTTAATTAGTTTAAACGCCTGAATTAGAAACAGAAATATGAAGCTTGCTTATGGGCTTGCCACTGTTTAAAAAAGAATAGAAATATTTGGAGGAGAACTTTTTATTGAATCTATACAAGGAATAGGAATGACCATTTAACATAAGATACCTACAATCAAATAACTCATAAATGAAAAATAATTTTCCTATAATTGGAATTGGCGCTTCTGCTGGTGGATTAGAGCCGCTAGAGGCATTCTTCGAACAAGCAGCACTTGATACGGAGTTCGCTTTTGTCATTATTCAACATTTAGCACCCAATCACAAAAGTCTTATGGATGATCTTTTGGCGCGACATACATCGTTGCCAATTCACATTATTCAGGATGGTATGGAAATAAGACCTGCCCATATTTATTTGAATCCTCCAAAGAGTTTTGTAGAAATCAGCAACGGAAAATTTGTCCTTTCAGAAAAAGCCGATCGAAAATTGAGTTTCCCCATCAGTAGTTTTTTTCAATCCTTGTCTGCCGAGCTTCATGAAAATGCTTTTGCCATAGTGCTTTCGGGTACTGGAAGTGACGGCTCTGATGGTATAAAGTTTATTAAAGAAAAGGGAGGATTTGTTTTGGTGCAGGACCCAGATGAAGCCAAGTTTAACGGAATGCCCAATAATGCCATCAATACGGGAGCTGTTGATAAAGTTTGTAGCGTTGAAAATATGCATCAGGAAATCGATTTTTTTTTAAAAAACAAACAAAATCTTGAGCAAAATCAGCTGAGTGTAGGATCAACAAAAGAAATTATCACAAAAATTCTGAAACGAATACAACTGCTTATAGATGTAGATTTTACAGGTTATAAGCACACTACCGTATCCAGAAGGATTGCGCGCAGAATGAGCGTTTTGAGTTTTATCACGATGGATGATTATTATCAACATCTCGGAAACAATGTTGCAGAGGCCAATGTTCTCGCTAAAGAATTGTTAATTGGTGTCACAAGGTTTTTTAGAGATGAGGACGCCTTTGATAATCTGAAGCACAAAGTGATTCCGCAGTTGGTGGAGCGAAACAAGGACTCCAAAACCATTAGAGTTTGGGTGCCGGCTTGCTCCACGGGAGAAGAGGCTTATACGATAGCTATACTATTGAAAGACCATTTGAGGAAAAATAAACTGCAGTTTGATGTCAATATTTTTGCAACAGACCTTGATCGGGAAGCCATCAAATTTGCTGGAAATCGCATTTTTACTGACAGCATCAGCGCAGAAATTCCTCCAGAATATTTCAGCACCTACTTCACAGCACAACGAAGCGGTTACGCCATTGCAAAAGAGATCCGAGAAATGATTGTCTTTTCCACACATAATATAATTCAGGATGCCCCTTTTAACAAAATTGATTTGATCAGTTGCAGAAACTTTCTTATTTATTTGAATGAATCTGTCCAACAAAAACTCTTCAGTTTATTTCAATATTCACTTAAAACAGGAGGTTTTTTATTTCTAGGCTCCAGCGAAACATTAGGGAATGCAAATGATGAGTTTGTTGAAATAGACAAGAAATATAAAATTTACAGTAATAAGGAAAATAAAAAATTTATTCAACGCCCAAAACTCGGGCTAAACAGAAACAGATTAGAAAGCAACCTCGACATTCGACTCGCCAATTTCCCCAATAGCCTCAGTAAGCACAAAGTGCTAGCTGAAATTCAACAGGCCTTAATTCAGGAATACGTCCCGGATTCTATGATTATAGATAGCCAATTCAATTTATTGCATACCACAGGAAATACAAACAAATGGCTTAGTCTACCATCAGGAGAAGTGAGTGCTAATGCGCTTAAAATGATGCCCGAAAGCCTTGCTATACCTATAGAAGTAATTGCCGCAAAGGTGCTGCATGAAGCTAAGCCGGTGACGTTGACGGGTATTAAAATTCCTCCACAACTAGCCCCTTTTTATGGCAATGAGGAATTGCTTGAAATTCATATTAGAAGCAAGAAGATTGATCATGATGTTCACTATTTATTTTTAACATTTGAATCAAAAACCGCCAATAAGCAGCCAGACGCATTTGAGAAAATAAATGTAAGAGAAGCTTCAAATGACCGCATTCATATACTAGAGCGGGATCTAAGAGTAAACAGAGAGACGCTGCAAACCGCCATTGAAGAATTGGAATCGAGTAACGAAGAATTGCAAGCCGCAAATGAAGAATTGCAAAGTTCTAATGAAGAATTGGAATCGGTAAACGAAGAGCTCTATACCGTTAATTCTGAGTACCAAGAAAAAAATACAGAACTAGCACATGCCAATGATGATTTGAATAATTTAATTCAGAGTACCGAAATAGCTATTTTGTTTTTAGACTCGCAATTAAACATTCGCAGATATACGCCTACCATCAAAAAAATTATGGATTTGATGCCGTATGATATAGGTAGAAACTTAAGTCATTTCAGGGCTAAAGTACAAGTGGAAAATTTTCTCGAGCACGTAGAGTCAGTGTTGGAGAAATTAATCCCTTATGAAACCAGTGTCAAGGATGCAAAAGGCAAGGAATATTTATTAAAAATATCGCCATTCAGAACGAATGTCAACGCAATTGATGGCGTGGTATTGGTGTTTGTAGATTTGACTCAGGCCAGTAATTTAAGAAAAGAAATCCAGTTATCAGACAATGCTTTATCCGATTTAAAATCGAAGCATGCGGACCAAACCGAAATACTCGAACTTATTTCACAAAATATGAATGATATGGTCTTGATTATAGACCAAAAGGGAAATATTGAGTATTGCACACCATCTGCTACTACACTTACAGGTTATTCGTATGAACAATTGTTGCAAATTAATTTATTTACCAAAATAACCAATGGAAAACAGCTGGAAAAATTAAAAAATGCCATCATTGGGTTTGTAAAGAATCAGCAAAGTGGCCTGATTGAATTGGAATTGAGACAGAATAATGGCAAAAATCGGTGGTTTGAAGCAAGTTTAAAACCGATAAACAATTCAACATCTGGAAATTTTAGGATTTTGATGATCGTTAGGGATGTTCAGGAACGTTGGATTCGGGAAGAAGAATATAAACGAAACTCCCTTATTGCAGAGCAGACCAGTAGTGCCGTAATTATAACTGACATATATGGTAAAATATGCTTTACCAATAAAGCTTTTGAAAAGATGAGTGGGTATATGGAAGAAGAGGTACTGGGCAAAAAGCCAGGAGATTTTCTGCAGGGAGAAGAGAGTGATCTGGACATAAAAAAAATAATGGCCGAAGCAATTAAAAATGAAAAATCATTTGATGTAAACATTATCAACTACAATAAGCAAGGGCACAAGTATATCGTAAATATAAAAGCTGAACCACTATACGACGAGCGCAATCATTTTATGGGTTTTTTCTCAATTCAAAATGACAACTCGAAAGAACAGGAGCAATTGGAACAAATTCAGAATTTAAATCTGAAGATCAGCATTCAAAACGGAAAATTAGCAGAAGCCAATACCGCATTAGAGGAATTTGCTTATGTAGCGTCGCACGAGTTAAAAACACCGGTGGGTAACATCAAGGGGCTTTTAGAATTAATCGATTTAGAAGGAGATTCCCTTAGTGATGAAAATCGAGCGCAATATATTAAAATGGTAATTGGTTGTGCTACCGAACTAAATACAATGATTGGAAACCTGCTAGCGTATTCACGAACAGGACAGGAGCAAGAAACAAAACAAATAATAGATTCCAGAACTATCTTGGAAGAAATCGTACAACAATTTGACCATGAGAAGATTGAGTTAGGCTGCACAATTGAACTAGATTTGAGCGTTAATCAGATTCATATTTATCCGATATTATTTAAACGATTGCTGACCAACTTGATTGGTAACGCTATAAAATATAGAGGAAGTAATCCACCAGAAATAAAAATTTCTTGTTTTCAGGAAAATGAACTGATAAGCTTCCATATCAAAGACAATGGTATTGGTATTCCTGAGGATCAACATGAAAATATATTTAAAATTTTCAAAATGCTTGGCCAAAAAGCAGACAGCAATGGTATCGGACTGTCTGTGTGTAAAAAAATTGTAGAACTTCACGGAGGAGAAATTGGACTTCAATCCATACCAAATCAAGGTTCAACATTTCATTTCACTATCTTAAAAAATAATGTAACATAGTGCTAAAAAAATAAAACTTTGACATATTTTATTAGTTTGTGACATTAAAGGCCAAGATAAAATATATTTATAATTTACTTAAAATAGACAAACATAAATGTTAGGGCAAATGCATTAAAAATTGATTATTTTCGGATAAAGTTTACAATTTAATTCAATTGAGCTTACCAATCAATTGCTTTTACAAAATACAACTTATCCAAACTGTAAAACAGTTTGCAAAAAAAAAGTAAACTGTATCGTTATTTTAGGACGAGTCAAAAAATAGAGAAACAGTATAGATAGTGTATGATTAGTATATGGACAGTGCATAAAATAGTTAAATAACTTACGCCAAAGTCGCATACGGATAGTTACTTTCCCACTTATATTTCCTTATATTTGTTAATCCAAACAAATATACAGTGAGCGAGATCAACAAGCTAAAGATATTCAATGACCCCATTTATGGGTTTATTACCATCCCAAACGCCTTAATTTACGATTTAATCCAGCATCCATATTTTCAAAGATTGCGCCGTATTTCCCAAATGGGATTGTCGTATTTGGTCTATCCTGGAGCGAATCACACCCGTTTTCATCACGCTTTGGGCTGTATGCACATTATGCAAAAGGCAGTCGAAACACTCCGTTTTAAAGGAGTCACTATTTCCTTAGAAGAAGAAAATGCTTTGTATATTGCCATTTTGTTGCACGACATTGGTCACGGACCTTTTTCGCACGCAATGGAAAGAAGTATTGTCGAAGACGTACATCACGAAGCCATTTCGTTGTTGTTTATGAATCAATTGAATGTGGAATTCGAAGGACAATTGAGTTTGGCTATCCAAGTTTTTAAGGGCGATTACCATCGGAAATTTATGCTGCAACTCATTTCGAGTCAGCTCGATATGGATCGAATGGATTACCTCAAACGCGATAGTTTTTACTCAGGTGTGGCCGAGGGCAATGTCAATTCCGAACGCTTAATCCAAATGATGAATGTCGTTGATGATGTATTGGTTATCGAAGAGAAAGGTATTTATTCGGTTGAGAAATTCTTGATGTCTAGACGATTGATGTATTGGCAAGCCTATTTGCATAAAACCAGTTTGGTCGCCGAATTAATTTTGACTAAAGTTTTAAAACGCGCTAAAGAATTGACTTTAAAAGGTGTCATTCTTCCTTGTAGCGAACCATTGATGTTTTTTATGAAACACAAAATTACCATGGAAACTTTCAATAGTGAAACCTTAGATTTATTTTCGCAATTGGATGATTTTGATATTATTAGTGCTTTAAAAGGTTGGCAAAAGCAAGATGATTTTATATTGTCTTCTTTGAGTAAAATGATTATCAACAGGGATTTATTGAAAATTAAATTAAGCGAAGAAAAAGTTCCTATCGAATCACTACACGATCTAAAAGAACGATTCGCATTGGAACATAACATCACATTAGCTGAAGCTGGTTATTTTATTTTTAAAGGTAAAATTAAGAACCAAGCCTACAGCAAAGAGGCAGAACCCATTCGGATTTTGAAAAAAGACAAAACAATCGAAGATGTAGTTGAAGCTTCTGACCAATTGAATTTGAAGTCTTTATCTAAATTTGTGACCAAATACTATCTTTGTTTTCCAAAACAACTTCTTTAAAAATCGATATTTAAACTCTATTTTTTATATTTTTGTCGAGATGAAACAAACTAGAACATTTTTTTTGAATATTAATAGAACGTTAAATAAAGAGTTCCATCTTATTCCTATTAAAAATACAATCAGATAAGATGAAATTCACAGCAGAGCAAATAGCGGGTGTTTTAGGCGGTGAAGTCATTGGTAATTCCAATGCCGAAGTGTATAAATTGTCTAAAATCGAGGAAGGTACCGAAGGTTCCATCACTTTTTTGGCAAACCCAAAATACTTACCTTATATTTACACTACCCAAGCAACTATAACTATTGTAAATTCCTCTTTTGTTCCTGATGGAGCGATAGCAACCACATTAATAAAAGTAGATGATGCTTACCTATCTTTTACTAAGTTACTCGAATTTTACGATCAAACAAAAAAAGAAAATAAGATTGGAATTGAACAACCTTCGTTTATCTCAGAAAGTACCAAATATGGTTCCAATTTATATTTAGGAAGTTTTAGTTATATTAGTGAAAATGTAGTTCTAGGCGAAAACGTAAAGATTTATCCAAATTGTTTCATAGGAGAAAATGTTGTAATTGGAGATAATGTTACTATTTTTGCCGGCGCAAAAGTACATTCGGATACTATTATTGGAAATAATTGTGCCATTTATTCTGGAGCAGTAATTGGAGCCGATGGTTTTGGTTTTGCGCCAAATGAAGACGGAACTTATACTAAAATTCCTCAAATAGGAAATGTTATTATTGAAGATAATGTTGATATTGGAGCAAACACAACCATTGATAAGGCCACAATGGGCTCAACTATTATACGAAAAGGGGTGAAACTGGACAATCAAATCCAGATTGGACATAATGTAGAAATAGGAGAAAATACAGTAATTGCAGCTCAAACCGGAATTGCAGGCTCAACAAAAATTGGCAAAAACGGAATGATAGGCGGTCAAGTTGGAATAGTAGGACATTTGACAATTGGCAATAATGTTAGAATTCAAGCACAATCTGGGGTTGCTAGGAATATAAAAGACGACGAAATTTTACAAGGAAGTCCCACATTTGGATACAATGATTTTAGTAAATCGTACGTTCATTTTAAGAATTTACCAAAAATTGTTATAGAGATAGAAGAATTGAAAAAACAAATAGCAAACATAAAAAATGGAAATAATGGTTAAACAGAAGACCATCAAGGAAGAAATTTCACTAACGGGTGTTGGATTACATACAGGAAAAGAAGTGACAATGACATTCAAACCTGCTCCGATTAATAATGGTTATACTTTCATTCGAAAAGATTTAGAAGGACAACCCGTTATTGAAGCCGATGCCAATTATGTAGTAAACACGCAGAGAGGAACAAATTTAGAAAAACTAGGAGTTAAAATTCAAACTCCGGAACACGTTTTAGCTGCATTAGTAGGTTGCGATTTAGACAATATTATCATTGAATTAGACGCGTCAGAACTTCCTATTATGGATGGTTCATCAAAATATTTTGTTGAAGCCATTGAAAAAGCGGGTGTTCAAGAACAAGAGGCCAAAAGAAAAGTTTATGTAGTCAAAGAAATTATTTCATTTACTGATGAAGAATCAGGTAGTGAAATTATGGTTATGCCAAGCGATAATTACTGTGTGACTGCAATGGTCGATTTTGGAACCAAAGTTTTAGGAACCCAGAATGCTACAATGAAATCTATTTCGGAATTTAAAACAGAAATAGCCGATTCAAGAACTTTTAGCTTTCTACACGAATTAGAATTTTTGTTAGAAGAAGGTTTAATTAAAGGAGGAGATTTGAATAATGCCATTGTTTATGTGGATAAAGAAATTTCCGAGAAAACGATGAATAGTCTTAAAATTGCTTTTGGAAAAGAGGAATTAACGGTGAAACCCAATGGAATTTTAGATAATTTAACTTTGCATTATCCAAACGAAGCTGCAAGGCACAAACTGCTGGATGTGGTAGGTGACTTATCCTTAATTGGAACCAGAATTCAAGGGAAAGTAATTGCCAATAAACCGGGACATTTTATCAATACTCAGTTTGCCAAAAAAATTGCTAAAATCATTAAAATTGAACAACGAAATTATGTTCCTGTTTATGATCTGAATCAAGAACCTTTGATGGATATTCACAAAATAATGTCGGTTTTGCCACACAGACCACCATTTTTATTTATCGATAGAATCTTAGAAATGTCAGATAGTCATATCGTTGGAATGAAAAATGTAACAATGAACGAAAGTTTCTTTGTGGGTCATTTTCCAGGAGCTCCAGTTATGCCAGGTGTAATTATCGTTGAAGCTATGGCACAAACAGGAGGAATTCTGGTATTGAGTACCGTTCCAGATCCTGAAAATTATTTGACGTATTTTATGAAAATAGATAATGTTAAATTCAAACATAAAGTGCTTCCAGGAGATACATTGACGTTTAAATGCGATTTAATTACTCCAATACGAAGAGGAATTTGTCATATGCAAGCCAACGCTTACGCCAATGGAAAATTGGTTGCGGAGGCTGAATTGATGGCGCAAATTGCCAAAAAACAGTAATAAAAACATTTATGGTTTGTAGTTTGTGGTTTATAGTTAAAACCACAAACTACAAACCATAAACCATAAACATAAAATTTATGAATCAACCGCTAGCTTATGTTCATCCCGGCGCAAAAATTGCAAAAAATGTAGTTATAGAACCTTTTACAACTATTCATAATAACGTTATTATAGGCGATGGGACTTGGATTGGTTCTAATGTTACAATTATGGAAGGAGCCAGAATTGGTAAAAATTGTAACATTTTTCCGGGAGCAGTAATTGCTGCAATTCCTCAAGATTTAAAGTTTGGTGGCGAAGATTCGTTGGCTATAATAGGTGATAATTGTACTATTAGAGAATGTGTAACAATCAATAGAGGAACAATTGCTTCTGGACAAACTGTAATTGGTGATAATTGTTTGATTATGGCAGCGGCTCATATCGCTCACGATTGCCATATAGGAAACAATGCTATTATTGTAAATGGAGTTCTTTTGGGTGGTCACGTTACAATTGGAAATTATGCCATTATAGGCGGGCTTTCGGCAATACATCAATTTATCAGTGTGGGAGATCATGCAATGATTTCGGGTGGTTCTTTATTAAGAAAAGACGTTCCACCATTTACAAAAGCGGCGAAAGAACCATTATCTTATGTAGGGATTAATTCAGTTGGATTGAGAAGGCGTGGATTTTCATCAGAAAAGATAAAAGAAATTCAAGAAATTTACAGAATATTGTATCAAAAAAATTACAATGTGACACAAGCATTAGGCATAATTGAGGGAGAAATGGAAGCGACTCCAGAAAGAGATGAAATCATTGATTTTATCAGAAATTCATCAAGAGGAGTAATGAAAGGGTATTCAGGGAATTACTAGCAAACAGATTGCAGATTTCAGTCACAATTTTACAATAAACAATAAACAATAAACAACAAACACATAAAATGGCATCAACATCAGATATTAGAAACGGATTGTGCATAAAATACAACAATGACATCTACAAAATCATAGAATTTCTTCACGTTAAACCCGGAAAAGGCCCTGCTTTTGTTAGAACTAAGCTAAAAAGTTTATCTAATGGGAAAGTATTGGACAATACTTTCTCAGCGGGACATAAAATCGAAGAAGTTCGTGTTGAAAACCATAAATTCCAATATTTATACCCAGAAGGTGATTTGTTTCACTTTATGAATGTGGAATCTTTCGAGCAAATTTCCTTGAACAAAAATGTATTAGATTCTCCAGATTTATTAAAAGAAGGAGAAAATGTTATGATTGCCATCAATACCGAAACTGAACTACCTCTTTCAGTAGATATGCCAGCATCTGTAGTGCTAGAAGTGACTTATGCAGAGCCAGGAATCAAAGGAAACACAGCTACAAATGCGACAAAATCAGCAACAGTTGAAACTGGTGCAACTGTAAATGTTCCTTTATTTATCAATGAAGGTGACAAAATAAAAATTGATACGACTACCGGAAATTATATGGAAAGAGTTAAGGAATAGTGTTCAGTTTGCAGTATTTAGTATTCAGTTAAAGTGAATATCCAATACGAAAAACAAAATACTGACTACTAAAAAACGGATCACTGACTACTATTTTATGAAATTCAATAGGACATATACTTTAAATGAAATGGCAACTATTATCAACAGCGAATTCGTTGGTGATGCCAATTTTCCTGTTTCTGGAATGAATGAAATTCACGTGGTAGAATCAGGTGATATTGTTTTTGTAGATCATCCAAAATATTACGATAAAGCGTTAAACTCTGCAGCAACTACTATCTTAATCAATAAAAATGTGGATTGTCCAGAAGGTAAATCCCTATTGATTTCGGATGACCCTTTTCGGGATTTCAATCTTCTGACCAAACATTTTAAACCCTTTCAATTTTCGAATGTATCTATTTCGGCTTCAGCCAAAATTGGAGCAGGAACCCTAATCCAACCCAATTGTTTCATTGGAAATAATGTTGTAATCGGAAAAAATTGTTTGATTCATTCGAATGTTTCGATTTATGACCATACCGTAATTGGTGATAATGTGATTATTCACGCTGGAACCATTCTTGGAGGGGATGCTTTTTACTATAAGAAACGCCCGGAAGGTTACGACCAATTAATTTCAGGAGGAAGAGTGGTTATCCAAGACAATGTTGGCATTGGCGCACTTTGTACAATTGACAAAGGGGTTACTGGAGATACAACGATTGGCGAGGGAACCAAATTAGACAATCAAGTGCATGTTGGACACGATACCGTCATTGGAAAAAAATGTTTGATTGCTTCACAAACTGGAATTGCAGGTTGTGTGATTATTAAAGACGAAGTCACAATTTGGGGACAAGTAGGAACCACAAGTGGAATTACAATAGGGGAGAAGGCAATAATTTTAGGACAAACTGGAGTTACAAAATCGGTTGAAGGAGGCAAAACTTATTTTGGTACACCTATCGAAGAATCGAGAGAAAAATTGAAACAGCTTGCCAATATTAAAAAGATTCCGGAAATACTCAATAAATTAAAATAGTTTATGAAACCAAAAGATATTGTTCTCGATTTCTATAAATCCGATGTGTTATTAGATAGAAAAACTGTTAGCGATTTGCTTCATCCTGAAGTTATGTTGGATTGGAATACCAGCAAAGGTTTTATTCAAATGAATTATGATGATTTTTTAGTATTAACCGATCAATTGGCAAAAGCTTATGTTCGTTCCAAAATTAGAATTAGCCACATTATTCAAGAAAAAAATTTAGTTTCATTACGATTTTCTCACTTTGTAAAAACAATTGAAAATCCAAGAGAAGAAATGTTGATGGGGAATTTTTTCGTGATTTGGGAAGTTAAAGACGAAAAATTGTTTCGAGGGTATCAAATGAGTCATTATTCTTAATTTTTTTTTCAAATATTAACCGCAAAACCATACTTTTGCACATCTATAAAAAAACCACAAAAAAAAATATATCATGAGTGTTTTAGTTAACAAAGATTCCAAAATAATTGTTCAAGGATTTACAGGAAGCGAAGGAACATTCCACGCCTCACAAATGATTGAATATGGTACAAATGTTGTTGGTGGAGTTACTCCAGGAAAAGGTGGAACCACCCATTTAGATCGACCAGTTTTCAATACCGTTAAAGACGCTGTAGATCAGGCAGGAGCCGATACAACCATTATTTTTGTACCACCAGCTTTTGCTGCTGATGCAATTATGGAAGCTGCCGATGCTGGAATCAAAGTAATTATCGCTATAACAGAAGGGATTCCTGTGGCTGATATGATCAAAGCCAATAATTATATAAAAAATAGAAATTGCAGATTAATTGGTCCTAACTGTCCTGGTGTTATTACTCCTGGTGAGGCAAAAGTGGGTATTATGCCAGGTTTTGTTTTCAAAAAAGGAACTGTTGGTATCGTTTCAAAATCAGGAACTTTGACTTATGAAGCAGCTGACCAAGTAGTTAAACAGGGATTAGGAATCACAACGGCTATTGGTATTGGTGGAGATCCAATCATTGGAACTACTACTAAAGAAGCGGTTGAATTATTTATGAATGATCCAGAAACGGAATGTATCGTGATGATTGGTGAAATTGGTGGTCAATTAGAAGCGGATGCTGCTAAATGGATTAAAGCCGATGGTAATCGTAAACCAGTAATTGGATTTATTGCAGGCGAAACTGCTCCAAAAGGTCGAACCATGGGTCATGCAGGTGCAATTGTAGGTGGTGCAGATGATACAGCCGAAGCCAAAAAACGCATCATGAGAGAATGTGGAATTCACGTTGTAGATTCTCCTGCTGAAATTGGAAAAAAAGTAAAAGAAGTATTGGGGTAAATCTCAATGTTTTAAATAACAAATTCCAAAATGCCTCACAAAATAGTGAGGCATTTTGATTAATAAACAAAACATGTATAAAGAATTAAAAAAAATTAAAGTCAAAAATCAGTTCACTTTTTCAATTGATGACAATTTAGATGAAGTGTGCAACGCTACAGAAACCGGAAGCGGTATTTTCTTGGTCTATGCTGTAGATGGTGAAGAAAAAGACTTGATTATGGTAAGTTCTACTGGAACAATCCAAAATGATGGAACATTAAAAAGCAAAAACGGCGGATTGTTCGACAAAATTGTAAACGGACATCAATTTGCTAAAACCGGAAGAAAATATTCTTGGCCAGCTCAAATGAAACTAGAAAATATCGTTAGATTGGAAGTCTATTGGTACGAAACTTTCAATGAAATGAATAAAGTAATTCCAACTTTCTTAGAAGGACAAATTTTACAGAATTTCTTAGATGAAAATGGTAAATTGCCTCGGTGGAATGTGGCATTTTAAATCATTATTCCAATATAAATTTAAAGCTCCACAAAATTGTGGAGCTTTTTTTATAATTAAAAAGGAATCAACCATTTTGAGTTATTGTAAGCGTATGTTCCTGATTGAGTTTTTACAAAATCAATTAAAAAAATTACCTCGCAAGCAGTAAGATTTAATTGTTGTCCAAAATCGTTTGGAGCCAATCTTGGGTCAAGATTTGTATTTCCTGGTGCAAAATTGATGTTGCCATAATGACCAATTACTGTTTGAAGTGTTGTAAGATTTTTTTAAGAACATTTTCTTTTTATTGAATTCTTCGGGCAGCTCGCGGTCGTTATCGAAAAATTATCTCTTCTTTCTATGATATGCCCAACGTATTGATTAATATTTGAATTTAGTATTGATAACTAAATTGATTTTTAAAAAAGTATGTACCGAAGATATTTTAGATGTAAATTTCTTTATAAGCAACTTAAATACAATATTTAATAATTTTTTATAAATGGAATACTTTTAGATGAAACAGCATCAGTATACATTTTATATGAAATTTAGATATTTGCAATAATAAGTCAAAAAATAATGTTAAGTTTGTGTTATTATATTGTTTTTTTATTAATATGTCGAATTTTAAAATGATTAGAAAAATATTTGGACTATTACTGATAGCACTTATATCGTTATCTTGTTCCCACGAAGAAGGTGAAGGAGGATTAGCCTCAATAGAAGGGAAAATTTATGGTAAAGATTTCAATTCTCGGGGTATTCTAGTCAGTCAAGGTTATTTAGCTGGTTCTAAAGTTTATATCAGTAAACACAACGAAAAGGCGTATTTTGAAAATATTGATTCTGCTTATGACGGCTCTTTCAAGTTTAAATTTTTATATGAAGGCACTTATGATCTTTGGGTATTGGGTGATTGTGATTTTTGTAATGATTGGCAACAAACTATCGTTTTAAAAACTATAAATGTCACTAGCAAAAGACAAAAAGTTGTAACAGATGATTTTATAGTAACTTTTTAATATGAAAGTAGATATTAGGAAGTTTTTGTCTACAATGAAAAGTGTTACCTTAGCTCAACTTGATGAAGTCGCATTACTAAATCGAATTGATAGCAAGTATATTTTAACTCATGAGCAATTAAAACTTCTACTCCCTATTATTCAGCAAAATTATAAGGTTTTAGAAATTAATAAACACAGAATTCATACGTATTTAAATAACTATTTTGATACGCAAAATGTGCAATTTTATTACGATCATCATAATGGTTATTCAAATAGAATAAAAGTAAGGTGTCGTAAATATTTGGAAACCAATATTTGTTTTTTTGAAGTTAAGCAAAAACAAAATGTAGAACGAAC
>JAYVIK010000246.1:0-8355 GCA_043770265.1 Flavobacterium sp.
CATTTGTACTATGATATTTAATAAAGATACTGCCGAGAAAACTGCCGAATTACTTTTGCAAATTAATGCAATTAAATTGAATCCAAGAAATCCTTTTACGTGGGCTTCGGGATGGCAATCACCTATTTATTGTGACAATCGAATAATCCTCTCATTTCCAACCATAAGGAATTATGTGCGAGATGAATTTTCAAAAAACATTGAAAAACAATTTGGCAAACCCGATGTTATTGCTGGCGTGGCCACAGGAGCCATTGGAATTGGAATGCTCGTTGCCGAAAGTTTAGGATTGCCATTTGTGTATGTGCGTCCAGAACCCAAAAAGCATGGCAGACAAAATCAAGTGGAAGGTTTCCTTCAAAAAGGTCAAAACGTGGTAATCGTTGAAGATTTAATAAGTACTGGAAATAGTAGTTTGCTAGCTTTTGAAGCTTTGCGCGCTGCGGGTGCTAATGTAAAAGGAATGGTGGCAATTTTTACGTATGGTTTTGATGTTGCCGAAGAAAACTTTAAGAAAGCAAATCTTGACTTGTTTACTTTGAGCAATTATCAAAATTTATTGAATTTGGCTGTAGCCAAAAGATACATCACCGAGCACGAAGAAGAAACTTTAAGGGAATGGAATTTGAATCCATCGACTTGGGGACAAGTGGAAAGTGATAAATAAGAAATTCCAAATAAGAAATTCCAAATAACAAATTGCAAACCCTAAACCCCAAACAACAAACCCAAAAAGAAAATGAACCTAGAAAGCCCCAGAGTTACAGTCGAAAAATCAGCACAAGAATTATTTGATTTGTTGAGCGATGTGCGAAATTTTGAAAAATTAATGCCTGAGAATATTGCAAAATTTGAAGTAATTGGCGACGATGCTTTTATTTTTGGATTGAAAGGAATGCCTGAAATAAAACTAAAAATGAAAGAAAAAATAGCCCCCAACAAAGTGGTTTTGGGTGCTGCAAGCGATAAATTGCCTTTCACCTTGGAAGCTGATATTGTTTCTGTTTCTGATAATTCTTGTAATGTGCAATTGCTTTTTGAAGGCGAATTCAATGCGATGATGGGAATGATGATCAAAGGGCCTATTGGAAAATTCATCGAAACATTGGCAGGGAATATGTCAAAATTATAAAAATATTTATTTAATTAACACCAACCTTTTAGTGCAAACTGAAAGGTTTTTTTTGTTTAAAAAATATCCTATTATTTAATACAACATTTGGATTTCTTTTACATCAAACTCAGCTACAGAATCGTCTTCCAATAGAATTTCGAGTTTGCCTATGGAAGAAACACCTTGAATTATTCCCATGAAATTTTGTTTATTCCAGTCCTCGAAAGGCATGGGAATTCCCTTTTTGAAAAGTGTATTGGTATAATCTGACCAAAACAAATTAGAATTTTGATTCCAATTCTGAATATTTTGCTCCAATTTTTCGATAATTTTCAAAAGAATTTCTTCTTTATCGAAAGTGTTGTTACAAATCAAGGACAATGAAGAGGCTTTGGGCAAATTTTCAAAATGGGTTTGGTTGACATTCAACCCTAAACCCACAATAGAATTGATGCTTCCGTCACTTTTTATAGAATTTTCAATTAATATCCCACCAATCTTTTTAGAGTATGACATAATGTCGTTTGGCCATTTGATGCTTAATTCAGGTATGTCAAAATCTTCTAACACTTGAATTACAGCAACAGATACTGCAATATTAATATCAAATATTTGATTAATATGGGTAACGAAATTACTAACCAAAACACTCATTATTAAGTTTTTACTTGGTTCAGAATTCCAAACAGCCCCCATTTGACCTTTGCCTTTGGTTTGGTTTTCGGCAGTTACAACAGTAAAATTTTCTACTATTTGATTGTTCGATAACCCTTTTAGGAATTCATTTGTAGAATCTATGGCATCGAGTTTGATTAGTTTCATAGGAAGTTATTTGTGGAACAGAATTTAATATTATGTTAACGTTCAAAAATAATCACAAAAAATGGTAACTTTACAAACTTATTTAAAAATAATTCATGGCAAAAAAGACAATAAATAATGATGTTCTGTTGGCAAACATCATCAAAGGCATTGAAGAAGTAAAAGGAAATGATATCGATATTCTGGATTTAAGGGAAATAGACACCGCCGTTTGTGACTATTTTGTAGTCTGCAACGGTAATTCAAACACACAGGTTAACGCAATTGTTAACTCCATTCAAAAATTAGTTTCAAAAGAATTAAAAGACAAACCTTGGCATGTCGAGGGATCTGATAATGCGGAGTGGGTTCTTATGGACTATGTTAGCATTGTGGTACACGTTTTTCAAAAGCATATTCGAGAGTATTACAACATAGAAAGCCTTTGGGGTGATGCCAAAATTACTAAAATCGAAAATAATTACTAAAGAAATATACCCATAATGGCTAAAGATAATAAACCAAATTCGAATAATTTTAAAGTAAGTCCCTGGTTAGTTTACTCCGCAATTTTATTAATTTTTTTGACAATAAGTTTTTTTACGGGAGGTTCTAGTTTTCAAGAACCAGTCAAGTTAGAACAACCTGAGTTCAATGCTCTATTAGAAAGTAAGCAGATTGAAAAAATAATAATTTTCAATAAAAAAGATGCTGAAATATATTTGACTCCAGCAGCTTTAAAACAAGCATCAAACAAAAAAGTTGCTAAAAATGTATTAGACCAACCTAATAAGGGGCCTCATTATGTTTTAAGTCTTGGTGATGGTCAAATTTTTGAAAAAAAGTTAGAAACAGCAGTTACCGAGGGTAAACTTAAAAATTATAATTTTCAAGAAAGTAATAATTGGAGCGACATTATCATAAGTCTTTTGCCAATAATAATCATTATTGGTGTTTGGATATTCATTATGCGAAGAATGTCTGGCGGTGCTGGTGGTGGAGGGCAAATTTTCAATATTGGAAAATCGAAAGCCAAACTTTTTGACGAAAAAACAGATATTAAAACCTCTTTCAAAGATGTTGCTGGTTTAGAAGGTGCTAAAGAAGAAATTCAAGAAATTGTTGAATTCCTGAAAAATCCTGAAAAATATACCAATCTGGGTGGAAAAATTCCAAAAGGAGCTTTACTTGTTGGGCCTCCTGGAACAGGAAAAACATTATTAGCAAAAGCGGTAGCTGGCGAAGCTCAAGTACCGTTTTTCTCATTATCAGGTTCTGATTTTGTCGAAATGTTTGTTGGAGTAGGGGCATCTCGTGTTCGTGATTTATTCAAACAAGCCAAAGAAAAATCTCCTGCTATTATTTTTATTGACGAAATTGATGCTGTAGGTAGAGCCAGAGGAAAAAATAATATGTCAGGTGGAAATGACGAGAGAGAAAATACTTTAAATCAATTACTTACAGAAATGGATGGTTTTGGAACCAATTCGAATGTGATTGTTTTAGCTGCAACCAATAGAGCCGATGTTTTGGACAAAGCTTTGATGCGAGCCGGTCGTTTTGATAGACAAATTTTTGTTGACTTACCAGACATTCGCGAACGGGAAGAAATTTTCAAAGTTCACCTTGCGCCGTTGAAAAAAGTAGAGAATTTAGACACCGACTTTTTAGCCAAACAAACACCCGGCTTCTCTGGAGCTGATATTGCTAATGTTTGTAACGAAGCTGCCTTGATAGCCGCTAGAAACAACAAAGAAGCTGTTGATAAACAAGATTTCTTAGATGCGGTCGATAGAATTATTGGCGGTCTAGAAAAGAAAAATAAAATTATTACTCCCGACGAAAAGAAAGCGATTGCGATTCACGAAGCGGGTCACGCTACCGTAAGTTGGATGTTGGAACACGCTGCACCTCTTATTAAAGTGACAATTGTTCCTCGTGGACAAAGTTTAGGAGCCGCTTGGTATCTTCCTGAGGAAAGACAAATCGTGAGAACTGATCAAATGCTGGATGAAATGTGCGCCACAATGGGAGGAAGGGCAGCAGAGAAAGTAACTTTCGACAGAATTTCGACTGGTGCATTGAGCGATTTAGAAAAAGTAACCAGACAAGCTCGTGCTATGGTAACTATTTATGGCTTGAACGATAAAATAGGAAATGTAACCTATTATGATTCGTCAGGTCAAAGTGAATATAGTTTTTCTAAACCATATTCTGAGGAAACTGCCAAAACAATAGATAAAGAAATTTCAATTTTAATCGAAGGTCAGTACGAAAGAGCTATCAAAATATTAGAAGAAAACAAAGATAAATTGAATCAATTAGCAGATATTCTAATCGAAAAAGAAGTAATATTCAAAGACGATTTAGAAGCCATATTCGGAAAAAGAACTTTTGATGCTAATCTTGTAGAAGAAGTCTCTTAATATTCACTTAACATATATTATTTTAAAATCTTAATTCAAAAGTGCCTTTTGAATTAAGATTTTTTTATCTTTGAACGTTTTCAAATAATTTATCAAGTAGCATAAAAAAAATATGAGTCTTTTTAGAAAATTTTTTGGTTCTAATAACCCCGCTTCAGAGGAAGGAATTGATAAGGAAAATAGTCCTTTTTCCCTTAATAGTGATGCCCCTTTAGACGAACAGTTTATATATAATTTTAAGAAAAATGGCGGTAAATTTTTGTACTGTGAAAATGAAACTGAAGTAAAAGAACAGTTTGAGAATATCCTTGAAGAAAATGACTGGTTCGAAGGTGAAGCTATGTGTTATCAACCAGAACTTTTTGGCATTCTTGAAGAAAACAATATTAGCCATCTTAAAACAGCTAACCCTTTGTTTCTTTTAGCCAACTGTGAAAACCTCATTGCCGACGAAGGTTCTATTTTGTTTTCTTCTAAACAAATCAAGCAACACAAACCGAATGAACTTCCAGCGAATATTGTAATTATTGCCACTACAAGTCAGATAATTGAAACAAAAAGTGATGGATTAAGTGTTATTAAAAAGAAATATATAAAAGATTATCCTACAAACATAACAACTATAAAATATTTCAAAAAAGCAGTTGACGAAGATTTTACTCAATACGGAAGCTCCGCAAAAAATCTATATTTATTGCTTTTAGAAGATTTATAAGATGAATGAAACACTTAAGAGAACTATATCTGGTGCAATTTATGTAATTTTATTACTCTGTTCGATACTGTATTCGACTGAAAGTTTTTTTGTTTTGTTTGGAATATTTTTGATAATTGCAATTTATGAATTTTGCAATTTAATTCAAACAAACAAAGTTTTTCCAATTCTTTTTGGAACCCTTTTGTACACTTCTATAACATTAGTAAGTCATTACAACAAAATAACAACAGAAACAATAAATCAGTTTTTCAATTCTGATTTTGAAATCTCTATAAACATTCAACAATTAAACATCGTGTTGCTGGTGATTTCATTGGTGGTTTCCATAAAATGTATTTTATTTCTGTTTTATGATAAATTTCAAAAAATAAGTACCTCTTCAAAATACTTGTATTTGTTAGGCTATATTATTTTACCTTTTATATTCATTACAAAAATATCTTTTGGCATCAATGATTATAATCCCAAAATTATAATTGGATTGTTTATCTTAGTTTGGACAAATGATACCTTTGCCTTTATCGTGGGAAAATCTATAGGAAAAAATAAATTATACGAAAAAATTTCACCTAAAAAAACCATTGAAGGATTCATTGGAGGAATTTTTTTTGCTATTCTAGCAGGGTATTTGATATCAAAATATTATATAAAAGCGAGTCCTCAATATAGCGAAAGATCAATTATGATTTGGTGTTCTATAGCTGTAATTGTTGGAATTGTAGGGACTATTGGAGATTTAATTGAATCCAAATTCAAACGCATTGCTGGGGTAAAAGACAGCGGAAAAATCATGCCCGGTCATGGAGGCATTCTAGATCGTCTAGATAGTGTTATATTTGTAGCACCAATTATATTTTTATTTTACCAAATTCTAAACTATGTTTCATAAAGAAGGCGCACAATCGATATTAATAGGATCTGTAGTTACTGCAATTGTACTTTTATTGTCTGATAAATTCATTGATACCTATTGGATTCAAAAATCAATTCAAATAGCAATATTTGTGTTATTAATTATCATTTTACAATTTTTCAGAAATCCAAAGCGTAATTTTGTCTTAGACGAAAACCAAATTCTATCTCCAGTGGATGGGAAAGTGGTTGTGATTGAAGAAGTGTATGAAGGTGAATATTTCAAAGAAAAACGCATTCAGGTTTCGATATTTATGTCACCACTAAATGTACACGTAACCCGATATGGACTTAGCGGTTTGGTGAAATTTAGCAAATATCATCCTGGAAAATTCTTAGTAGCTTGGCATCCAAAAGCGAGCGAAGAAAACGAAAGAACCACAATTGTTATCGAAAATAAAACCTTTGGCGAAGTTTTATATCGTCAAATTGCTGGAGCTTTGGCACGAAGAATTGTCAATTATGCCAAAGAAGGAATGCAAGTTGTTCAGGGTGAAGATGCTGGTTTTATAAAATTTGGTTCCAGAGTCGATGTATTTTTGCCTTTAGGAACACCAATTAATGTGGTTCTCAACCAAAAAGCCATTGGAGGTAAAACGATTATCGCAACAAAATTGAATGGATAATAAAGATTTAGATACACGCTTTTTAGAAGCTGTTGAGATTGCTTCGAAAATGACTCAGGCATCGCTCCCTCAAGATGTCCAACTCAGACTTTATGCTTTTTACAAACAAGCCACATTTGGATCACTCAGTTACAATCATTCTGAAAGTTATGATTTAAGAAACGCTTTCAAAACCAATGCTTGGATTCAAATCAGTCATTTATCTGTAGATCAAGCCAAAGTACAGTACATCGAAATCATAAATTCATTATTATAAACACTTGATTATGCAAAAGATAAAATTTATTATAACCAATTTATTTCTTCTTGTACTACTTCTTTCTTGCAACAACAAAAAATATACTGAAGTTGTCGAAGTGCCATTACCAACTGCCGAAGAAAAGGTAATTATGGGAATGCCAGACGATGTAAAAGCAGATGAAGGTTCTTTTCAATTAGAAAAATTGCCTTATGCTTATGATGCTTTGGCGCCAAATATTTCCGTGTTTACGATGGAAAACCATTATTCTAAACATTATTTGACTTACACCAATAATTTGAATAAAGCCATTGTTGGAACTCCATTGGAAAATTTAACTATCGAAGAAGTGTTGGCAAAATTAGATCCAAGTGTTTTAGATATTAAGAATAATGCGGGCGGATACTACAACCATTCTTTGTATTTTAAATGTATGGCGCCAAAAGCTGGTGGACAACCACAAGATACTTTGGCAGATGCCATTACCAAAAAGTTTGGCTCTTTTGACGAATTTACCACTGCATTCAAAGACGAAGCTACCAAACAATTTGGTTCGGGTTGGGTTTGGCTTATTGTAGATAGATCAGGAAACCTTCAAATCACAAGTACTCAAAATCAAGACAATCCTTTGATGCGAAATGCAACAGTTCCCGGAAAACCCATTCTGGCTTTAGACCTTTGGGAACACGCGTACTACTTGGATTACCAATACAAACGAAAAAATTATGTTGATGCTTTTTTTAATGTAATCAATTGGAAAAAAGTAAGTGAAAATTATGAGGAAGCAATAAAGAAGTAAATGTCTTAGCAAAACTTTTGATTTTAAACCTTATTGAAAATCCTTATGTAGCTATGGGTAACTTAGTTTCTGTTTTTTTTCGGTATTCTTTAGGAGTGGTTCCTGTCAGTTTTTTAAACAATTGATTAAAGTTAGAAGCTGTTTTATATCCACATTTATAGGCGATTTCAGCAATTCCCAAATCGGTTTCAATGAGTAATTTACAGGCATTGGACACCCGAATTTCATTTAAATATTCAACAAAACTTTTTTTGGTTTTTAACTTAAACATTCTGCAAAAGGAGGTCGGAGTAAGATTAGCAATTCCAGCAATTTTTATTAATGATATTTCTTCATTATAATTTTTTTCCAAATATTCGAAAACAGCGGAAAGCCTGTCTTTCTTCGATTTTTCGTTAATGGGAATGTAATACTCATTATTGATAAAAGTAATATCCTGACTTTCTGAAAGTATGGCTAAAATTTTAAAAAGTCCGGCAATCATTTCGAAGTCCTTTTTTTGAACAAGTTTCTCTAATTTTTTTGCAATTAATTGATTGGTTTGACCGCTTACAACCACTCCTCGAACGGCTTGGTTAAAAAAGGAATTGATCTTCTGTGTTTCTTTTAATTCATAAAAAGCTGGGCCAAAAATTTCTTTGTTAAAATAAACTACAATCGCTTTTGCTTTTAAAGTATCATTGCCTTGATAATAAATTTCGTCATTCAGCCAAACGTGTGG
>JAYVIK010000247.1:0-8330 GCA_043770265.1 Flavobacterium sp.
GAATTGCACTAATTTTATTTCTTTCTAAGAATTCGTGTAATTAAAAACATTTCTAATTCGTGTTTATTAGTGTAATTCGTGGCGGAAATTTTTAAAAGCGAATGCCCTGCCCAATTATGCTATTTAGATAAATGAAAATAAGTGTTGTTTTGGTTTTATCTTTTTTGAATTTGTGCTAATTCGTTACCCGATAATAGAAAACAGGCTAAGCAAATTCGGGACTTAAAATTTTTAAATCGAATGCTGTGAAAATCTGACCTTTAAAATATAAAATTCTTTTTTTCCACTATCTTTACACCGAAATAAAGAATAAGAAATTGAAACCGATTATCGAAAAAACAAATTTACATCCCAGAAATCAACACCGATTAGGATATAATTTTGAAGCGTTGAGTGCCTTTTGTCCTGAACTTAAGCAGTTTGTTGTGATCAACGAACATAATCCAGAAGCTGCACAAGAAACCATTGATTTCAGCAATCCTCAAGCCGTAAAAGCGCTCAACAAAGCTTTGCTGATTGCCGATTACGACATCCAAAATTGGGATATTCCTAAGAATTATCTTTGCCCACCCATTCCCGGTCGTGTGGATTATATTCATTATATCGCCGATTTATTGGCTTCCAACAACAATGGAATAATTCCCGAAGGTGAAAACGTACAAGTCTTGGATATTGGAATCGGAGCCAATTGCATTTATCCCATATTGGGGAATTCAGTTTACAATTGGTCTTTCGTAGGAACCGAAATTGACGAAATAGCTATTCAAAATTGCAAAAAAATTATTGAAGAAAACCCTCGCTTGATAGACTTCATTAGTTTACAATTGCAAACCGAATCGCGTTTTATTTTTAAAAATATTATCACACCTGAGGATCGATTCTCGCTCACGATTTGCAATCCACCGTTTCATAACTCGCAAGATGAAGCAACGAAATCCTCTATTCGCAAAGTCAACAACCTAGAAAACACCAGAACTTTAAAACCGGTACTGAATTTTGGTGGACAAAACGCCGAATTATGGTGCGAAGGCGGAGAGCTGGGTTTTATCACCCAAATGATTTTCGAAAGTGCTAAATACCCAATGCAATGTCTTTGGTTTACAACCTTAGTTTCTAAAAAAGAGAATCTTGCAAGTTTATACAAAACACTAAACAAAGTAAATGTAGTCGAAGTAAAAACCATCGATATGGCGCAAGGGCAAAAAACCAGCCGAATCTTAGCTTGGACTTTTCAGACTGAAGCGCAACAGAAGAACTGGAAGTTTTAAGTTCTTTCAATTTTTTTTTAAATTTAAAACAAAACATACCTTATCCACTCATTTAAAAGAAGATAGTGATTTATAATAGCATTCCAAATGAAATTTTTCCTTTTACCCCTTGCATTGATTTCTCTGAATTTATCTTTTGCTCAATATTCTGATTTAGGAAGTTTTAATATTCTGAATTTAAAATATAATTATGATAAAAAATGGAGCGTTTTTGGCGAAGCACAATTACGTTCCTTAGGATTCTATAATGATTTCCATTACTATGAATACAAGGCTGCAATAAGTTATAAAGCTTATAATTCTGTTTTGTTGACTCTTGGTGCTGGAAGCTATCAAACATTTCAAGATGGGGGCAACTTTGTTACTCCTAAAAGAAATAATGAATTTAGGCTATGGCCTCAAATCACTATCAATCAAACTATTGGAAAAATAATTCTTGAACAACGATTCAGAACCGAACTCAGGTTCACGAGCGATGGGTATCGTAATCGATTTAGATATAGAGTCGGTCTTTCCTATCCTTTTGGTAAGAAAAATAAAGATTTTAAACCCTTTCAGGTTGCAGTTAGTAATGAACTTTTTTTCACAAATAATGAACCCTATTTTGAAAGAAACAGAATTTTAGTAACGTTCAATTACAAACCATCAAAAGCTACTACTTTACAATTAGGGTATGTACATCAATTTGATTATAAAATCAATGATGAATCGGGACGAGATTTTCTTTTGTTAGGATGCTTTTTAGAACTTTTCCCGAAAAAATAATTCAATAATTTTTTTAGGTCAGTCACAGTTTGAACTATTCCAGCTCCGCAAAGTCTCCGACTTTGAGGTAGTGACTTTCGGTTTCCAACCGATTTTATTTTAGAGTATTACATTTTAAGTCATTTACAGACTAAGCCACTCCATAAAACTAAAAACACCATACAAATCTCAGAACAATGGATGAAAAAATAATTCAAAAAATAATTCAGGTTTGCGATGAAAAAATAGCGAAGAAAGGAGATAATGTTGGACTTTCATTTTATGCCTTTTTTGCCAACAAAAATGACAATCCAAAACTACTAATGGAGGTTGCTGAATGGTGGATTTTGAAACATAAACTAAATCATTTTGAAAAAGCTGTGAAAATTAAAAAAATGATGCAAACAATTTCTAACAAAGCTAAAACGCTCGACTTTTAGTAAGCTTATTCGTTTTAAACTATTAAATACCTAAAGCAATGTTTTTGATTCACTACTTTGATTACCAAATAAGAGAATCTTTCCTTTCAAAAAAAACCCCGAATAAAGTAAATGAGGCAGTAGATAATACAAAATATATGCTGAAAAGACGAGTAGTTAGCCGATTCTTAGCATGGACTTTTCAAACGGAATCGCAGCAGAGGAATTGGAAGTATGAAAATATATTTTAATAAATCCCTTTTCTTTTCTATTCTTATTTTGGTTTATTTCTTCAAATCCTGAATTGGAAATTCGCTAATTTAAAAGGTTAAAATTACCATTTTAATAAACTTACAATTAAATAATACAATTTAGTGTTTATTTTTTTTTATTTAAGAATTATGTTGTGAAATTATTACAAATAGAGTAGTTTAGCAAAACTAATTTAAATAACCAAAAAAATGAAAAAATTATTTTTAATGCTCACTTTGATTTTCACGGCGGGAATGACTGCCCAAGTGAACAAAGTTTCAGGAGTTGTCACAGATGACTCAAAGGCGCCTCTTGCAGGAGCTTCGGTTCTTGTAAAAGGAACTAAAAACGGAGCTTCGTCAGATTTTGATGGAAAGTTCACGATTAATGCAAAAATTGGGGATGTTTTGCTTGTTTCATTCATTGGATTTGAAACACAAACTATCACAGTAACTGGAAGCACAGTAAATGTTTCCCTAAAATCAAGCGGTGAAACACTTCAAGATGTAGTGATTATTGGTTCGCGTAGTCCTGGTAGAACAGTAACAGAATCTGCCGTGCCTATTGACGTAATCGATATGAAAAAAATTGCTTCACAGGGTCCACAGGTAAATATCAACCAGATTTTGAATATGGTGGCACCATCATTTACATCAAATACTATGACTGTTGCAGATGGAACCGATCACATTGACCCTGCTCAGTTAAGAGGTTTAGGACCAGACCAAGTTTTGGTATTGGTAAACGGAAAAAGAAGACACACTTCGTCATTGGTAAACATCAATGGATCACCAGGAAGAGGAGCAGTAGGAACGGACTTAAATGCACTTCCTGCTTTTGCCCTTGAAAAAATTGAAATTTTAAGAGACGGTGCTTCCGCGCAATACGGTTCAGACGCCATTGCAGGGGTTATCAACTTGAATGTAAAGAAAGACACTAAGAAATTAGATGTAGCCCTTTTTGCTGGAAGTAATTTTTCTAAAGGTGCCAATGATCACAACGGTGGAAATGACGGAAACAACGTTCAACTTGATTTGAATTATGGAACGAATCTTGGAAAGGCAAAAAGTTTTATCAATGCGACGGCTAGTTTTCAATTGAGAGACAATACCAGTAGAGCAAAAGATGTAACAGGAACTTTATTTAATGCATACAATGCCGTTGAGCAACGAGCCGCAGCAGCAGGAACAAACATCAACGCTTTGTTTGGAAACATTACAAACACACCAAATTCTGCACAAATACTGTCGACCATCAAAACTTATGCACCACAAGTAAGTTATTTTACACCTGCGCAGCAGTCTGCTATCGGTTCTGCTGCAACAATTGGAGCGATGCAAACAGCGCTGAACTTTGATGCAACTGCAGGAGAACTAGCATATAGAGGACTTGAAAGAAGAGCTTTCAATATGAATGTAGGACAATCTTCTTTGATAAGTTCACAATTCTTTTTGAATGCTGCTTATCCTATAAACGATAACCTAGAGCTATATGCATTTGGAGGTACTAGTTATAGAAATGGTGAATCTGCAGGTTTTTATAGAAGACCAAATCAAGCAAGATCTTATACTGGTTTGTATCCAAATGGATTCTTGCCTGAAATTCACTCTACTATTAATGACATCTCGGCTGCCGCTGGTTTAAGAGGTAAAATATTTCAAAATTGGAATTTTGATTTAAGCAACACTTATGGACAAAATACTTTCGATTATAATATCGAGAATACGATAAACACCACTTTAAGAGAAAAATCACCAAATGAATTTGATGCTGGAGGTTTAGGTTTTAACCAAAACACAACCAATTTTGATATGAATAGAAAGTTCAATAAATTAAATGTGGCTTTTGGTGCAGAATACCGTAACGAAAACTTTAAAATCGACGCGGGTGTTCCTGATTCATACAACCTATATGATATCAATGGTGCTGTTGTAACAGGTTCAACTCCTTCAAACCTTAGAGTTACTGACTTTTATAATGGTGTACTTGGTGGAGCTGGTACCGCATATGGAACTGCGACTACTCCATATAATGGCGCCAGACCAGGTGGAGCTCAAGTATTTCCAGGTTTTAGACCAGCAAATGCTGTAGATAAAGGCAGAAATAGTGTAGCTCTTTATGGTGATTTAGAATACGATGTTACTGCTAAATGGATGGTAAACGGTGCTGTCCGTTTTGAAAATTATTCTGATTTTGGAAGCACAACAAATTACAAATTTGCAACACGATATAAAGTTACTCAAAACGTCAATTTGCGTGGAGCATTGGCGACAGGCTTTAGAGCACCATCGTTACACCAAATTTATTTCAACTCGACATCAACTCAATTTGTAGGTGGAGTGCCATTTGAAGTTGGAACATTCAGAAATGATTCAGAAGCTGCCCAATTATTGGGAATTCCTAAACTAAAACAAGAAGAGTCTATGAGCGGGAGCGTTGGTTTCACAGCTAAAATACCGTCTGTAAATTTGACTGTGACTGCTGATGCTTATATTATTGAAATTCAAGACAGAGTGGTTCTTACTGATCAGTTTTCTAGACCAGGCGGAACTCCTGCTGCTGGTACACCTGCAGCTATTTTAAACAAAGCGTTTGACGATGCTGAGGCTACAGCTGCAACATTTTTTTCTAATGCAATTGACACGCAATCTAAAGGTATAGACATCGTAATAAGTCAAGTAGCTAACTTAGGAAATGGTTTTAAATTGAAAAGTGATTTGGCTGCCACCTTTGGCGAAACTGTAAGAATTGGTAACATTAATGCTTCTCCTATACTAGAAGCTAATGGTCAAATTAATAGATACTATTCAGAAATGAGCAGAGTATATCTTCAAGAGGCTGTACCAAGACAAAAAATAAATTTAACCAATACACTTACCGTTAAAAAATTCGATTTCTTCTTGAGAAACGTTTATTTTGGAAAAGTTACTGATCCAAATACTGTTGATGTAAATGGAGACGGTAGGATTGAAGGAGCTCTCATAAACGGTCAAGCAGTAGAAATAGAACATCCTATTTGGAGTTCCAGGGTTATTACAGATTTATCTGTTGGTTTTAATTTTACTAAAAATGCAAAAATTGTGGTTGGAGCCAATAATATATTTGACATCTACCCAACTTTAAATTTCGGTCCGACAACAGCTATCAGGCCAAGACTGGTTAATGGAGCAATTGATTATACAAATACTCCTGCAACAGTAGATTTATCTAATGCAAATCAATTTGCATATTCTAGAAATGTATCTCAATTTGGTCAAAACGGACGTTTCCTTTTTGCTAGATTAAGCTATAGTTTCTAAAATACCTTATTAAAAAATTGAAAACCATTCGTTAATTCGAGTGGTTTTTTTTTGGCATAAACTTGGGTTTAAAAGAATCCAATCTTTGTAACTTTGCCATTCTGAAAAATAGTAAATGAAATTCCAAGTTATATCCGATTACCAGCCCAAAGGCGACCAACCGCAAGCCATTGAAAAATTGACTCAGGGTATTGATTCTGGCGAACGCTATCAAACACTGCTTGGCGTTACAGGTTCCGGAAAAACATTTACGGTTGCTAATGTCATTCAGGAAGTTCAAAAACCAACCTTGATTTTGGCACACAATAAAACTTTGGCAGCGCAATTGTATTCAGAATTCAAGCAATTTTTTCCTAATAATGCTGTGGAGTATTTCGTTTCGTATTATGATTATTACCAACCCGAAGCCTTTATGCCGGTTTCAGGAGTTTTTATCGAAAAGGATTTATCCATCAACGAAGAACTGGAAAAAATGCGTTTGAGTACCACTTCTTCGTTGCTTTCAGGGCGAAGAGATATTATAGTTGTGGCATCGGTTTCTTGTATATATGGAATTGGAAATCCTGTAGAATTTCAGAAAAATGTTATTGCTATAGAGAAAAATCAGGTAATTTCACGCACCAAATTATTACATACTTTAGTTCAAAGTTTATATTCTAGAACCGAAGCCGACTTCAATCCAGGGAACTTTAGAATCAAAGGCGACACACTCGAAGTCTATCCAAGTTATGCCGATGATGCCTACCGAATTCATTTCTTTGGGGATGAAATAGAAGAAATCGAAAGCTTTGACCTCAAAACATCTAAAGTTATCGAGCGAATGGAACAACTCACGATTTATCCTGCGAATATGTTTGTGACTTCTCCGGATACCTTGCAAAGTGCCATTTGGGAAATCCAACAAGATTTGGTCAAACAAGTCGATTATTTCAAGGAAATCGGCAAACATTTAGAAGCAAAACGATTAGAAGAGCGCACCAATTTCGATTTAGAAATGATTCGAGAATTGGGTTATTGTTCTGGAATCGAAAATTATTCTCGTTATCTTGACGGAAGAGAAGCTGGCACAAGACCTTTTTGCTTATTGGATTATTTTCCAAAAGATTACTTAATGGTGGTGGACGAAAGTCACGTGACACTTTCACAAGTTCATGCTATGTATGGTGGCGACCGTTCTCGAAAGGAAAACTTAGTAGAATATGGTTTCCGACTTCCAGCAGCAATGGACAATCGCCCTTTGAAATTCGAGGAATTTGAAGCGATGCAAAACCAGGTCATTTATGTCTCAGCAACGCCCGCCGATTATGAATTGCAAAAGTGTGATGGTGTTTATGTGGAACAAGTCATTCGACCGACAGGTTTATTAGATCCAATTATAGAAATCCGTCCCAGTTTAAACCAGATTGATGATTTAATTGAAGAAATCCAAACTCGAGCCGAGATTGACGAACGGGTTTTGGTCACGACTTTAACCAAAAGAATGGCGGAAGAATTGGCAAAATACCTAGATAAAGTAGGTATTCGTTGCCGCTATATTCACTCGGATGTAGATACTTTGGAACGTATCGAAATTATGCAGGATTTACGAAAAGGAATATTTGATGTATTAATTGGTGTGAATTTACTGCGAGAAGGATTGGATTTACCCGAAGTTTCATTGGTTGCCATTCTCGATGCCGACAAAGAAGGTTTTTTGAGAAGCCATCGTTCGTTGACTCAAACTATTGGTCGGGCGGCAAGAAACTTGAATGGAAAAGCGATTATGTATGCCGATAAAATCACGGCAAGTATGCAAAAAACCATCGATGAAACCAATTATCGTAGAACGAAACAAATTAATTTCAACAGTGCGAATAACCAAGTTCCACAGGCTTTAAATAAAAAAATAGAAAGTGCTTTTACTAACAACAAATTGGTAGAATATGAATTGGGTCACACCACGTCAATAGCCGCCGAAGAAAGTACGCAATACCTTTCGAAACCTGAAATCGAAAAACTCATTCGTGAAAAACGAAAAGCAATGGAAAAAGCGGCCAAAGAGTTGGATTTTATGCATGCAGCAAAGTTGAGAGATGCTATTAAAGCGTTGCAGGAACAGTTATAAATTAACTCTAATCGCCTTTGAAATAGGATGGTAAGCCAAAGAAAATAAATGCCACAAGCTGAAAAGTAATTAAAATAAAAATTTGAAATTTCCAAATCATCAAAATTCCAGGGCATTCGCTTTTAAAAAAAGAAAAAAAAGTTAGTCACGACCCGAACGAAGTGAACTGGCGTAGCAATTACACCAATTATCACTAATTTCTATTAAATTTAAAATTGAATTGCACTAATTTTATTTCTTTCTA
>JAYVIK010000248.1:0-8314 GCA_043770265.1 Flavobacterium sp.
AAAGCACTTTTTTTATTCATAGTCTTTGATTTGCTTCAAAGCTAACAATAATAAGGCTTTGAGACGTTTTGACCATTAATTTTGTCCATTACGCCAAAAAATCTGAAGAAAACTTCAGATTTTTTTTAAATGGTCGCTATAAAAATAGTACATAGAGTTAATTAATTTGTTTCATATTTGTAATATCCTCCTCTATTTCTCTTACTTTAAGTTGTTTTTTTGTGATTTTTAATTCATATTCACTAGCTTCAACAGGAGTTAATTTTCCTTTGCCTTTTACTCTTTCAAACTTTGACTGCGTTTTGACTAAATCATTGTTGGCTTTGATTAGTTTTTGATTTAGTTTAATTTCCAAAGTATTAGCGTTGTTTAGCGTTTTATTATTGTTTTCAATTCTTCTATTTTCTCGTTGAACCGCTTTTTGGTCTCTTTTAAGTTGCTTTTGTTTTTTAGCTAATTTATTTCTTTCCAAAGTGGACTCTTTATCGACCGTTTTTTGGTCAGTTCTAATATCTTTTTGATCTCTTTCATCCGATTTTAACTGCGCTTTTCTATCTTCAATTATTATTTTACTGGCGTCCATTTTCACTTGGGCTGAATCAACAATAATTGTGGTTTTTACTTCTTGGGCTGATGAAATACAATATGCGAATAAGGATATTGTATAAATAATAATTTTTTTCATGATCTTAATTTTTAACTAGTAAAAATACAACTTACCCACTCGTTAAACATTATATAATAATATTTAAAATTTATATAATTTACTTATAAAACAAAAATCATAGTCAATAACACTTCTACAAGTTCAAGAAAAATTAAAAAATAAAAAAATAAAAAAAATGAAAACCAAGAACTGGTAAATCGCTTCAAAAAAACCCGATAGCTTAAAAAGCTATCGGGTTTGATATTCTATAAGAATCTAAAACAAGTTCAGATTATATCCTAAAAATCTCTATCCACATCAAATGCTTCTAAATATTCGGCAACGCGTTTTACAAAACTTCCGCCAAGCGCACCATCAACAACACGATGATCGTAACTGTGTGAAAGAAACATTTTTTGGCGAATGCCAATGAAATCACCTTCGGGAGTTTCGATAACGGCTGGCACTTTTCGGATAGCTCCAAGAGCCAAAATCCCAACTTGCGGCTGATTGATAATTGGCGTTCCAAAAACACTGCCAAAAGTTCCCACATTCGTCACTGTATAAGTTCCGCCTTGAGTATCGTCTGGTTTTAATTTTCCTAATTTTGCACGACCTCCCAAATCATTTACCGCTTTTGCCATTCCAACTAAATTGAGTTGATCTGCATTTTTTATAACGGGTACAATCAAATTTCCATTGAGCAAAGCTGCTGCCATTCCGAGGTTGATGTTTTTCCTTTTGATAATAGTTTCGCCATCAACAGAAATATTCATCATCGGAAAGTCTTTCAAAGCTTTGGCCACGGCCTCCATAAAAATGGGAGTGTATGTTAGTTTTTCGCCTTCTCTTTTTTCGAAAGATGTTTTCACCTTATCTCTCCATTTTACGATATTGGTCACATCGACTTCGATGAATGATTGTACGTGTGCCGAAGTTTGAACCGAAGCCACCATATAACCCGCAATCAGCTTGCGCATTCTGTCCATTTCGATGATTTCGTCGCCACCGTTCAAGGAAGAAGTTATGGGTTGGGGGTTAAAAGTTAAGGGTTGTTTCGTGGATAATGGTTCAGGCTGTGTACCGATATTAACATTTCCAACTTCCGACTTTGCTTCGCCAGTTCGCTTTTCAAGCTCGTGTCTACTTCCTACAAATTTCAAAACATCTTCTTTCGTCACCCTTCCCTCTTTTCCAGAACCTGAAATATTTTCTAATTCAGCAAGAGAAATTCCTTCTTCTTTGGCAATATTTTTAACTAAAGGAGAAAAGAATTTTTCAGAATTGATCCCGACAGCTATCGGGATGATTGGAGTGGCAACGGTATCTTTGAGTGCTTCAATTGTCTTTTCAATTGCTTCAACTTCAACAGGAACAACAACTTCTTGTTTAGAAATAGCTGAAACTGAATCTCCATCTGTTTCAATAATGGCAATGGTTTGACCCACTTGCACCATATCATCTTTTGCAAACAATTGTTCAACCAATATTCCCGAAACTTCGCTAGGCAATTCACTATCGACTTTGTCAGTGGCAACTTCAAGCACAGCCTCGTCGGCTTCGATTTTGTCACCTACTTGCTTCAACCAATTTGTAATGGTCGCTTCCGCTACGCTTTCTCCCATTTTTGGAAGTTTTAATTCAAATCTTGCCATAGTATTAACCTAAAAGGTGATTTTGATTTCATGACTGCAAAATTAGTGATTATTTTTAGTTTTAGGTTGATAATCGATAGTTTTTGGATAAATCAAAAATCCTAAATCTATAATCTGAAATCTGAAATCTCAACGACTTCGCCCCTATCAAAACTACTGTTGCTGCCAAGCATAAAAGGAGATGATTTTGGGATAATTTTAAAGGTAAATCCTTTGTTTTTATTTTCTTCTAATGCGTTAATTATAGTCTTGAAATAGAGTTGATTTTGATCGAAAATAATTTCTGTATTTGCATTTTTTATAAATAATTGTGAAACATCTTGAATTTCAACATTTTTACCCAATTGAATTTCTAATTTTTCTCTTAAAATTTCATCGTTGGAAGTCAGGATGTAATTTTCTGGATTTAATTTTGGTTTTGGTTTCCATTGAAATAGTTTTACCACGGAAAAAAATACAATTCCCATTTTCATAAATACCGTAAAGAAAAAGGATACCCGAAAATGTTTTTTAAAGAAAAAATTCATCGCTTGCTGATTGCGCTTCATATAAATTCCGTCCTTAACCGTACTTTCTCCTTTATAATGCATCACCGATGTTTCGTGAAAATAATAGTTTGATTTTCCTTTTTTAAACGTCATATAAGACAAATCGATATCGTCCGAATACATAAAACAATTTTCGTCGAAACCGCCTATTTCATTGTACAAATCGCGTTTCATCAGCATAAAAGCACCTACAAGAATTTCGACTTTTCCAGTTTCGTTTTCAGATAAATGTTGTGCATAATATTTCCCAAATGTCTTTGGAAAGATTTTATACAAACCTGTGATTTTAGAAAAAGCGACGAATGGTGTTGGAACTCCTCGCTTGCTTTCGGGCAGAAAATTCCCAGTTCCGTCGATGAGTTTTACGCCAATAATTCCCAAATCTTTTTGTTTTTTGGCGAAAGCCAATACTCTCGAAAAAGTATCTTCGGCCACCACAGTATCGGGATTGAGAATGCAAATGTATTCGCCTTTTGCCTGGCTTACACCAATGTTATTCCCTTTCGGGAAACCTACATTTTCCTTGTTTTCGATGAGCTTTATATTAGGAAATCGGTTTTTCATCATCTCGCAACTGTCGTCCTTAGAATTGTTGTCGATTACAATGATTTCGGCATCAAGGTTTTGTATGGCATTTTGTACACTTAGAACACAAAGTTCCAAAAAATAGCGCACGTTGTAATTGAGGATGATAATGGATAGTTGCATAGAAAAAATGAGAGGATTAGCGCAACAATTTTTTAATATGAGTTGGATTTTGCTTGTTATTCCAAAATAAAACCACGTCAATCTGAGATATTTCTTCAACGATTTTATAATACAAAGTGGTTTGTTTTGAAATCACTAAGGAATAACAATTAAATTCGGATTTGTAAATTCCTAGCTCGGGAATTTTAGACAATGTTTCTAAAAAATCGTAAACTAAATCTTCAAATTTTTGAACTTCAATTTCATTCCATTTTGACAAAATGAAATCCATTTCGTTTAAGTAATTATGAGTTGCCATTGGTTTCCATTCAACTTTATAAATCATTTTAGGAAAGGATATTTTAATTTGGTTCTCCTTTTCATTTCTTCGTTAGAAATTCCCAAACCCATTTCACTTTCTTCCAAACCTATTTCCAACAATTTTCGCAACAAAGTTTCTTGTTCATCGGTATTGGTTGGATCCAGTTTTTCTTCAAAAGTTGTTTTATAATCTGTTGAAGTTTCGTGAACGGAATCCTGTATTTTGTCAATTGAAGGTTTCATTGAATTTTCCATTGTGAAAGAATTTAAAAATCAAATGTACAAAATTATTCCAAAAAAAAGCTGCTTCAAAACGAAACAGCTTTTAGTGTATTAATAAACTAGTGGTTTAACTTCTTAGTCCATAAAATTTTTATTTTTTAAGTTTTTTTTGGATTTTGCTTGGTATTAAAATCTCTTAAAATTACAATGCAATCTTTTTCAACAGCATAAATAATTTTAAAACTCCAAACTACTGCATAACTAACTTTTTCGATATTAATTAGTGGTTCTTTTGGAAAATTTAAAGGAAAATCTGGAATAGAAGTTACCAAATCAAAAATTCCATTGAAAACCAAAACTGCATTTTGAGGACTTTCTTTTTTGATATATTTATAAATTGCTTCTAATTCATCGAATGCTTTTTTTCTCCATCGAACTTGCATTAAACTAAAATTTTCATTTTCACTTCTTCACTAGAATAAGTTTCTAAAATTCCCTTGGCAAGACAATTTAAAGCATCTTGAATGTCAGATACAAAATCTTTTTCTGATATTGAATTTCCTTCAAAATCAAAACCAATGCAGTTTTGTTTATGAAGAGTTTGATTTAATTACTCTGTTCCATAAATTGCTTCGGACTCCTGAACAGCATCCTGTTTTTTTTCAATTGAGCTTTTCATTGAATTATCTATTTTGGAAAAAGTTTTAAAATCAAAAATACAAAATTATTCAAGCAAAAAAAAAGCTGCTTCAAAATGAAACAGCTTTTAGTATATATTGTAAAGAAAGATTTATTGCCCTGCTTCTTTTTTGGCGTCTTGCACCATCTTGTCATTGGCTAAAATAGCAAACTCAACACGACGGTTTTGAGTTCTTCCATCGGCAGTGTCGTTTGTAGCGATTGGATCGGCAATACCCATTCCAGTGATTTTAAAACGAGAACTAATCAATCCATTTGATGCTAAATAATTCTTAACCGATTCAGCTCTTTTTTGAGAAAGCGTAAGATTGAATTCAGGACTTCCTGTACTGTCAGTGTAACCGTAAATTTCGATATTCGTATCGGCATATTCTTTAAACACTGGAACTAATTTATTCAAATTGGCTTTCGCAGCTGATGTCAAAGTTGCTTTTCCTGTATCAAAACGAACCGCATTTTCGTTTAAAACCAAACGAATCCCTTCGCCTACCCTTTCAACGTCGGCTCCAGGTAATGCTTGATCAATTTGTCTGGCTTGTTTGTCCATTTTATTGCCAATCAACGCTCCGGTTCCTCCACCTACTGCGGCTCCAATAAGTGCTCCACCAGCAGTTCCAATTTTTGAATTATTTCCGATAATTGCGCCAATTAAAGCACCTGCCCCTGCCCCAATTCCTGCACCTCGCTGAGTTTTATTTGTGTTTTTTAATGATTCACAACTAGTAAAAAAAGTTGCCAATAGAAATATACTACTTATTGATAAAATTGATATTTTTTTCATGTTTTTTGAATTAAAATTAGTTTGTTTTTTCGAATTGATAGGTCACTTCTTTATTTTGTCCGCCCACATTGATGATATCAATCAATTGAAATGAAGTTTCTGTTTGATTGGCCACACGCAATAGATATCCTTGAGTAACTGCTTTAGATTTTACTCCAGCTTCTACAATTTTTAATACAAAAACACCTTCTTTATTAATGCTCCATACAATTGGAGATGTGAAAGCAATACAATCCGATTTTGTCAAAGTCATACTTCCTTTGTTATTGTTCGAAATAAAGTTCCAATTGCTTCCAACGAAACATTTAGAATCGGCAATTTGAAACGAACTTACCTTAATGTAATCCGATCCTGCGTAAGTTACGTTAGTAATAACCCAATTTCCTTTGATGGCAACTTGAGAACTTCTATCCAACTTTGTGCTGGTAACTGGTTCGCTTTTTACTGGTGTAGTGGTAGTTCCTGATTTACTTTTACAAGCAAAGAATAAAATAGCCACTACCAATAGTGTCATTGTTTTTTTCATATTTACAGTCTTTATAATATTAAACTTGCTGCAAAGTTACAATGAAGATCCTACAATTAGTTTCAAAATAAAATATTTTTTTATCATAATTTACGTTTCCGACAATTTGTCACTCTTGGCTTATTTGGTATCTTATTTGAATAAACAACTAGCAATTATAAAACTATAAAACATTTAAAATATGGCAACTGGACAAATTAACGTTTCGGTAGAGAACATCTTCCCTTTAATCAAGAAATTCTTGTACAGCGATCACGAAATATTTTTGCGTGAATTGATTTCGAATGGAACAGATGCTACTCTAAAATTAAAACATTTAACAAGCATTGGCGATGCCAAAGTAGAATACGGCAGCCCAATTCTGGAAGTAAAAATTGATAAAGAAGGCAAAAAATTGCACATTATCGATCAAGGTTTGGGTATGACATCCGAAGAAGTGGAGAAATACATCAACCAAATCGCTTTTTCTGGAGCCGAAGAATTTTTAGAAAAATACAAAGATTCTGCCAAAGATTCTGGAATTATTGGTCATTTTGGTTTGGGTTTTTATTCTGCTTTTATGGTAGCTTCAAAGGTGGAAATCATTACCAAATCATACAAAGATGAGCCAGCAGCGCATTGGATTTGCGACGGAAGCCCAGAATTTACTTTAGAGCCTTCTGATAAAACTACTCGTGGAACGGAGATTATTTTGCACATTGCCGAAGATTCTTTGGAATTCTTGGAAGAATACAAAATCAAAGAATTATTGAATAGATATAACAAGTTTATGCCTATTCCAATTAAATTTGGAACTAAAACTGAAACACTTTCAAAACCGGAAGATGCTCCTGAGGATTATGTAAACGAAACTGTTGAAGTGGATAACATCGTCAATAATCCAAATCCGGCTTGGACCAAACAACCAACGGAATTGACAGATGAAGATTATAAAAATTTCTACCACGAATTGTATCCAATGCAATTTGAAGAACCGTTGTTTCACATTCACTTGAATGTCGATTATCCTTTTAACTTGACTGGTATTTTGTATTTCCCAAAATTGGGTTCTGATATGCAAATCCAAAAAGACAAAATTCAATTGTACCAAAATCAAGTTTATGTAACTGATAACGTAGAAGGAATTGTTCCTGAATTTCTGATGATGCTTCGCGGTGTTGTGGATTCTCCAGACATTCCTTTGAATGTTTCTCGTTCTGGATTGCAAGCGGATGGTGCTGTGAAGAAAATTTCGAACTACATTACTCGTAAAGTAGCCGATAAATTGAAATCATTATTCACAGAAAATAGAGAAGATTTTGAAGCAAAATGGAACGACATCAAAGTAGTTTTGGAATACGGAATGCTATCCGAAGAGAAATTCTACGAAAAAGCTGGTGCTTTTGTTTTGTATCCAACGGTTGATAATAAATTCTACACTTTAGAAGAATTGAAAGAAAACTTGAAGGAAAAACAAACCGACAAAGACGGAAAACTAGTTGTCCTTTACGCAGGAAACAAAGAAGCACAACACTCTTATATTGAAATTGCCAAAGAAAAAGGATATGAAGTATTGCTTTTAGACTCTCCAATAATCTCTCATTTAATACAAAAGATTGAAGGTGATAACAAAGAGTTGACTTTCGTTCGTGTCGATTCAGATCATATCGACAATTTAATCAAAAAAGACGAAACAACAATTTCTAAATTATCGGATACCGAAAAAGAAAGTTTGAAAACGTCATTGGAAACTTATATTCCGAAAGCATATACAGTTCAATTAGAAGCTTTAGACAGTCAAGCTGCTCCATTCATCATCACGCAACCAGAATTTATGCGTCGAATGAAAGAAATGAGTCAATCAGGAGGTGGCGGAATGTTTGGAATGGGAAATATGCCGGAAATGTATAATTTGGTAGTCAATACCAACTCCGATTTGGCTTCCAACATCTTGAATACCGAAGACAAATCGGCTCAAGAAAACTTGGTGAAACAAGCTTTGGACTTGGCAAAATTATCTCAAAACTTATTGAAAGGGGAAGAACTTACGGCTTTCGTGAAGAGAAGTTTTGATTTGATAAAATAATCCTCCCCTAACCCCTCTGAAGGAAGGGGAACTGAAACCTGCAAGTGAAAATTTGCAGGTTTTTTATTTAAAAATACAGCTTGTTTAATTTAGATTCCCGAACTTTGAATGTTGAAATTATATTAAGTGATAAACAAAAACATAATGACCCTAAACATAGAAAC
>JAYVIK010000249.1:0-8300 GCA_043770265.1 Flavobacterium sp.
TATTGCAAGTCCGGAAGCCATTCAGGACGATGTAAAAGTAGCAACAAATAATATGCTCAAAGCCATTACGGCTTCACTGCTAATGGAACAAGTATTGGCACCAAACTTCAAATTCAAAACAAGAGTGGACAATGATGATGAAGACGCAAAACCGGGTGAAATAAAAATTAGAGGATTTAAAGCTCCAAGTTCCAAGAGAGTTAAAGATATTATAGAATCGGACTTGAATGATCTAAAAGCCACGATACTTCAGGACGATAGAATGTTAAAAGCAATGCCCGGAAACATAGATCCCGAAGTAATAAACAAAGTCTTGATACCGAAAATCATAAGAGTTAAATATCCCGAATTGTCAGAGGAAGAAATTGAGGAAATACGACAATATGTAGTAGTAGATTCAGTGGTAAAAAACGGAGAAATAAAAGAAGTGGGCGACCAACGATTTATCAGAATGGCGGATAAATTTGTAAACATAGAAGAGTTGCATATCGATTTGATTGATTCCATCAATCCATTTCAGAAAGCTTTCGAAATTCTTTCGAAATCCGTAACAACAAAAGTGTTGAAAATTATTCAAGATACTATTGAAGCCACAAGAATAAAAATGGACTTTGAAGAAGCCAAAATATTATGGCCCAAAATTGTGGAGTTCAAAAAAATGTATGACAAAGAACCAGGGCTAAATGCAAACGATCCATTAGAAAGAAGAATGGCGGAATGTATTATTTATTTGAAAGAAGAAAAAAGAAAACGAGTAGCAAATGGATAAGAATAAAGTCTTAGATGATATTTTTAATAATGATGAGTTTGATATTCTAAATGTCAAACCCAAAATTGCTTATACCCGAAATGCTGACGAACGACTATTAGCTTCTTTTAATGAAGTAAACGATTTTATTGAAAAATACAATAAAGAGCCTCAGCCCAATCCGACTAACATTTCGGAATTTCAACTCTATTCACGATTAAAAAAAATCAGGGAAAATCCAGAGAAAACGATGTCTTTACAAAACGAAGATATACACGGATTATTAAACTTTGAAAAGAAAGACCCGAGCGATAGCGAACAGGCGAAGCAAATCAATTCCATTGATGATATTTTCAATGATGATAGTTTTGATTTGTTGGATGATGATACTGATTTATTTGATTTTAAACATACGCCAAAGGATTACGAAAGAGCCGCAACTGATTTTGTGGCAAGAAGAAAACCAATAAAAGATTTCGATAAATACGAACAACAATTCAAAGAAATCCAAAAAGATCTAGCAGAAGGAAAAAGAAAGTTGGTAGATTTCAAAATGGGCAATCTCCGAGAAGGCACCTATTATGTTCATAATGGAATTTTATTTTTGTTGGAACAAATAAACATTGACAGGAAAGACCATTACAAGGAAGACGGAACAAGGGTAAGAGAAGACGGTCGTACAAGATGTATATTCGAAAACGGTACGGAATCGAATATGCTTAAAAGGTCAGTGGAAAAAATATTGTATGCCAATGGTCAAGCTGTCTCTGAAAACAGGGATAAAGTAAACGTGAATTTTATCGATAATTTTAGCAACATTACGGATGAAGATGAAGAAGCAGGTTTTATCTATGTACTACGTTCCAAGAGTAAAGACGAAAGAATTACGGCAATTGATAATTTATTCAAGATTGGATATTCTAAAGATGCTGTAGAAGAAAGGATTAAAAATGCAGAAAAGGATCCAACCTATTTAATGGCACAGGTAAAAATAATTACGTCTTGGAAATGCTACAATATGAACCCACAAAAACTGGAACAATTACTGCATAATTTCTTTGGTAAATCCTGCCTTAATATTGACATTTTTGATGATAAAAAAAGACGACATACCCCCAGAGAATGGTTCGTGGCACCAATAGAAGTTATCGAACAAGCCATTGAATTAATTATTAGTGGGGAGGTTGTTAAGTATAGCTATGATGCGAAAAATAGGGTAATTATCCTAAAGGAATAATTATAATTGTAAATCCGTTAATCGAACTTTGTAAATTCTCTAACAGACCCTAATATCGCATATCGCGATATGCGATATATCCTTTTAAATAATTGAATACCAAAATAATATAATTTAATATTACATATTGCAATATGTACTATTTTATAACCAAATAATGAAAAAATCATTCCTTTTCCTTTTCCTATTCACCACCACCCTTTTCTCCCAACCCAAACTCCTTTCCTGGAACCTCGAAAACTTTGGAAAATCGAAATCTAACGGCGAAATCACTTTTATTGCCAATACTGTAAAAGATTTTGATGTTGTTGCCATTCAAGAAGTCGTGGCGGGTGATGGTGGTGCGCAAACAGTAGCTAGACTTGCCGACGAACTCAACCGTAAAGGAGCGAAATGGGAATACTCCATCAGCGACCCAACGAGCAGCAGTGCCTATAAAACGGAGCGTTATGCTTTTCTCTGGAAAACGAGCAGCATTAAAAAAATAGGCAAAGCGTGGTTGGAGCAGCAATACCATTTGGAGATTGATAGAGAACCCTATTTCTGTACTTTTCAATATGCCAATAAACAATTTACTGTTGCCTCTTTTCATGCCATTACCAAGAAAATGCAACCGGAAACAGAAATCAAATATTTTAAATTTCTGCCAGAAGAATATCCCAATTTGAATCTGATTTTTGTGGGTGATTTCAACTGTCCTCAATCGCACACGGTTTTTAATCCATTGAAGAAAATGGGGTATTTACCGATACTCGTAAATCAAAAAACTTCCTTAAAAAAGGAATGTATAAATGGCGATTGCCTCGCTTCAGAATTTGATAATATGTTTTACAATTCTACCAAGATTACTTCATTACAGGCTAGCGTGGTTCATTTTTACAAAAATTTCAATTCTTTGAAAGAAGCCCGAACGATTTCAGACCATATTCCTATTTGGTTGGAATTTTCACTAAATTAAAAAATCATTGAAATCTATTTTGAGGTAATCTCTTGTTTCAAAACATATTTTTCAATCATATAATCCGTCATTGGTTTTAAAGGTTTGCCTGTTTCTGGATTGATTCCATAAGAATTAAAATAGGATAACTTGCCGTTGGCTTTGCTATACCAAACCACTGGTTTATTCTTTTTGAAGAATACCGTTTGTTCATTTACTTCAATTCTTCGGAGAATTATAATGGAATTATCAATTGGAATTATTTCGTTTTGAGCCATTATTCCTTGATTTACCTTGCTACAATCTACACTTTCATGATGGTCTTTTTGCCATTGCATACATTCTTTTTTTGGAAAAAACTTTTGGTTTATAAAATAACCGGAACTCAAAACTAAAAGTAAAACTACTCCAAGCCCACTCCACCTAACATCAAAAAAACTTTTCGAAGAAATAGCTACTGTCGAGGAAGACTCAGACAATCCAAAAACAACCGTTTTAATATCTTTAAGATCATCATCCTTTTTTACCGCTACTTTCGCTACAGCATCTGTATTTGTTTTCAAATATTTATTGAAAGGTCTTGGCTCGAAATCGACTAAAATGGAAATAAGATTTAAACTTAGGGAATTTGTTTTCTCTGATTTTCCCTTTAAAAAATTCCCAATTGCTTTAAACTTTTCAATATCGAAATTTTCTATACTTCTTTTTAGATCTTTTCCCTCTGTTACTTGAAAAAAAACCTTAAAAATTTCTTCGTCGCTTTTAGATAAATCATTTTCTAAAATTAACAAACACAAATTCCTCAATTGTGCGGGCGAAGGATGCAGTAAAAAACTGGAATACCTTCTGTTTTTAGCAACCTCATAGTGTTGTTTTACCGCTATTAAAAAATCATCAAAAGTCTTTGTCATTCCTCAATTTTAATTAGTAAACGGAATTCATCGGAAGTATCGGAATTATAAGAATTCCGTATCCATACTCCAGTAAAATCGATAGTTCTTTGCCTCAGAATTAGTTCCTGCTTTGAAATGCATTAGAAGCAAATGTACAAAACTAGTTTGTAATTAATGTATTAACAGAATACGGAAATAGCCGGGAAGTGAACTTCAAGCTATTCTGATTAGCACATTAAACTTCCCGAAAAAATAAGGATATGGTTGCTTAAATATTCGAATTCAAAACTCGAACAGCCATTCCTATGTCTAATTTTTAATACTAAAAAAAATGAAAAATAAATGTATTTTGGCTACTATGGTAGCTTTTGGCTTACTGATTGTATCTTGTTCTTCGGATGCAGATGAAATGAAAACTTCATCGCAAAAACCGACTACCGAACTGAATTTAAAACTAGGAGATTCTATTCCAACTACTTTTGCCACTGATAATGGTATGTTGCCTCCAAAAAAACCATAAAAAATAGCATTCAATTAGCATACAATTCTATAAAAATACTACTTTAGGGGAATGAAATACAACCGATTTTATTCCCTTTTTTTTGCCTCTATTTTTTTGGTGTGCATTGCTTCTTGTACCCAAAATAAAAAGAGAATTTCTAATGCTACAAAGTTGGTTATTTCAGAAATTAATCAGTGTTTAGAGCAAGCCAAATCCGATAGTTTGTCCCCTGAACAAAAGCTGGAATTCATTCATCAATCCCAAATTTTGGCAAAAAAAGCCACTATAGATTCTTTAATTTTAAAGACCTATAATAAAGAAGCGGAGTTGTATAATTCTGATTTTCCAGATAGTGCTTTGACTGTTTTAAAAAGTTTCGAAAAGTTGGCAATGGCCAAAAAAGATACTTTGTATATTGCCCATTCGTACCTCAACCTTGGGGAATATTATTATTATTTAAAACAAAACGATACGGCTTTGAGTTATTTCAACAAATCGAATGTTGAATTCAAAAATAGTAAAGACAGTTGCAATGTGGTATATTCCTTGCTAATGATGTCTAACATTTTAATAGAAAAAAACGATTTTTATGACATGGAAGCCCTGAATACAGAGGCTCTTATGTTCATTTCTTCTTGCGATAAAAACGTCAAATACAATTACAGTTGCGTTTACAATAATTTAGGAGTTGCTATGAAACAAACCTTTGATTATGAAAAATCGCTACAGTATTACAAAAAAGCAAGGTTGTATGTCAATGACGAATATTCTGTAATGATGCTGGAAAATAACATTGCCGTTGTTTATAATTTACTCCATCAACCCCAAAAGTCACTCGACATTTTATTGCGGTTAGACCAATCGAAAAACAACACTAGAAACGCCGCTATCAATGCTCCTATCGCCAATAATATAGGTCTTGCCTACTTGAAAATGAATGATCCCAGAAGTCTGGACTATTTTTTGAAAGGATTGCGTATTCGACAAGAGGAAAAGAACAATTATGGCTTGATCGACTGTTATGCGCATTTAGCCAATTACTACGAAAAAAATACCAAAACCATTCCTTTAGCCAAAAAATATGCACTAAAAAGTTATACAGAAGCTACCAAACTGAGCGTGACCGAAGAACGACTTAATGCTTTAAAAATCCTTTCCTCCACGAGTTACGGAAAAGAATCAAGCGATTATTTGAAGTTATATTTCAAATTAAATGACAGTTTAACAGTCGTAAAACAAAAAAATAAAAATCAATTTGCCAAAATAAAGTATGATTTTAGTGTTCAAATGGAACAAAATCTACAATTAAAAACACGAGAAACCGAAAAAGATTTGAAACTGGCCAATTCTAAAAATCAAATTTTAGTATTGATAATTCTCGGAATACTCAGTATTGGAATCACCATTTTTGGAATCTATTATTTAAAGCTAAAAAATAAAAAAGAAATCCTTCATGAAGGCTACAAAACGGAGACAAGAATTTCGAAACAACTGCATGACGAACTGGCAAACGATGTGTTTCACGCAATGACCTTTGCCGAAACCCAAAATCTGGTTGACGAGACTAACAAAGAAACATTACTCAACAATCTGGAGTTAATTTATAAGCGAACTCGAAATATTTCGAAAGAAAATAGTGTAATTGATACCGGAATAAACTTTGAACTGCATCTCAGAGAAATGATGGCGGATTTCAGTAGCAAAGAGGTCAATGTTTTGATCAAAGGCATCGAATCAGTCCCTTTTTCTTTGATGGAAAGCACTAAAAAAATCATTGTTTATAGGGTTTTACAAGAATTACTCGTCAATATGAAAAAACACAGCCAATCGAGTATCGTTGCCATTTCATTCAAAAAAATTGGGCAAAATATCCATATCGAATACTCGGATAATGGTGTTGGGATTACCTCCGATAAGTTTATTTTAAAAAATGGTCTTCAAAATGTGAAAAACCGTATTGTAAATCTAAACGGAAGCATTAATTTTGATATTACACTAGGAAAAGGATTCAAAGTTAGTATCTCCTTTCTCGTTTAAATACAACTATTATGTTCCAAAAAGTAATCACCACAGATGATTTAGATTCTATCAACATCGCAGTAATTCAGTCCTTGACGCAATTGAGAATTCCAACTATTCAACATGCCAAATATTGTGATGAAGCATTTTTGAAAATTAAAAAAGCACAAATGGATGCCGAACCCTTTGATTTGCTTATTACAGATTTGTCCTTCAAAACCGACCACCGTACTGAAAAATTACAATCGGGTGAGGAATTAATTCGTGCTGTAAAAAAAGAACAGCCCGACCTAAAAATTCTTGTTTTTTCTATTGAAGATAAAAACCATATCATTAAAAATTTGATAGATAACGAAGGCATAAACGGCTATATTTTAAAAGGTCGGAATAGTATTCCCGAACTCAAAAAGGCTATAAAAAGTATCTTTACCAGAGATACTGTGTACTTATCTCCAGTTTTAGCCCTTCAAATTGGGGATAAATCCCTTTTAGAAATTGAGAATTACGACATCGAATTGCTTAAATCCCTTTCGAAAGGGTTTACGCAAGACGAAATTGGGCTTCAATTCAAAGAAAAAGAAATAGCTCCTTGTGGTTTGAGTAGTATTGAAAAGCGCATCAACAAACTGAAAATTTTCTTCAAGGCAAAAAATAATGCTCATTTAATTGCTGTCACTAAGGATTTGGGGTTGATATAAAATTGCTTTAAAATTAGTTACTAAAAGTTATAATATACTTTGCGAATGTTACTAAAAAACCTGATTTTCAATACTATAATTTTTTTTTACTATTAATTCACAACTAAATTACACATCAAATTAATCGGATTTTAAAAGTGAAAATCCTGATGAAATATTAAGTCTAAAATCAAAGAACAATTGCCGCGACCAATCTTTATGTTGCAATTATTTTTAAAATTGAAAAATTGAAAATTATACCAACCGCATTTTTAAAATAGTCCAAAGAGATTTGGTATAATGCCGATATAGTATGAATATAGTCCAATTTTTTTTGAACTATATTGACCCGAGCGAAGCGAACAGTCGAATCAATACATAATCGGTATTACAATTGGGAAAATAACAATTATCTATGATCAAACAAGCTACTGCCGAGGACGTTTCCGCTTTAAACCAATTAATCAATTCTGCCTATCGGGGGGAATCTTCCAAAAAAGGTTGGACCACCGAAGCCAATCTTTTAGGAGGTAAAAGAACCACTGAATTGGAACTGACCGAAATTATTACCGACAAAAAAAACACCATTCTAAAATATTCAGAAAACAACAAAATTATAGGTTGTGTATTACTAAAAGAAAAAGTGAATGAATTATATCTAGGAATGTTAACCGTTTCGCCCGAATTACAAAATAGTGGCATTGGTAGAAAATTAATACAACAAGCTGAAGTTGTGGCCTTGGAATTGGGATTATCTAAAATTGTAATGACTGTAATTTCAATTCGAGAGGAGCTTATTTCTTGGTACAAACGAAATGGTTATACCGATACGGGAGTAAGAGAACCTTTTCCAGAAAGTGATGTTTATGATAATTTAGTAAACGAACCTTTGGAATTTATGGTTTTAGAGAAAAAGATGTAATAATATTTCAATGTCGTTTAGTTAAGGATTCGTAATCGTTTATTGGAGCGTTTTATTAAAAAATGCGTTAGCTTTTTTTAATAAAATGTATCGAGAATTCTAATATTAAAGGCTTCTCGATACAATTTTTAATAGTAAAGCTGTCACATTACTATCAAAAATCATTCGAAGAGAAGGCTAAAAGTGTTAACTAAACGACATTGAATGTATTTACTGATTGAAATCATTTTTCTAAACTCGAATACGCTTTCCAATATTTGAAATAATACCAAACACATTTATTATATAGACCAAATTTCGTCTAAAAAAATATAGCCATATCCACAGATCTTCATTACCTCTTTTTGAGTTGTCTTTTTCACGAC
>JAYVIK010000250.1:0-3026 GCA_043770265.1 Flavobacterium sp.
ATTTTCTGCTTTTAAGACATCTTGAAATTGTTGCATTAAAGTAGATTTTCCACATCGCCTAACGCCTGTGGCAACTTTAATTAAGTTTTTGTCTTTAAGCACAGAAAGCGTGTTTAAATAGTTTTTGCGTAGAATGGTTTTCATATCACAAATATATCTAAAATTCCTAAAACTTTTTAGCTTTTGTAAGTTTTGGGAATTTAATTGACTTTATTTTACGAAAAGTAATACAGACGGAGGTGATTATACTGTTTTTCAGGATTGAACAATACGCCTTATAATTCGCTTTTTTTATTTTGGTATGCAGTCACAATTTGTGAACGCATATTACAGCTTCTTCAAACTGTCTTTAACAACCTTCAAACTATCTTGTTGAACTACACTTCCAACATTCAAATCCATTGGTTTTACAATTTTTGGTGAAGGTTTTATTTTCTCTTTAATTACAACCGCATCATTCAAAACAAAAGGTGTTGGCATCATCCAATCGGCTCTTTTTGTCATTTTAAATAATGGATTATTCATCAAATCGAAAGAGCTTTCCAATAAATCCAAATCCAAGACACTAGAAGCAGCAACATTAAATTCTATTTCCAGAGGCAATTGATCTACGACATAATAGCTCAACAATTTCTTGCTTTTTCGTTCGTATTTTGAACTTTTTTGCCCCAACAACGTCGAACCATTGGCCTTGAAATTTTGAATTATCAGATTTTCATTGGCAAAAACATCATACCGATTGACTTTTCGAGTGGGTGTAATTCGGATTTTCAAATACCGATTGCCGCCAACAACGCTGTCTTTCAGGAATTCGATAATTGGTCTAGAAAGCTCTTTTATTGGCGCATCGGCAGCAAAAGTAAATCCTGTTTTGTATTTGCTAGGTAATGAAATAGAGCTTAATACTGCGGCATCCTGAGGGTTTTCTCCCAAATAGGTTTTGGTCCATTCGTCCAAATTGGTGTCATAGGTTGCCCAAGTTGCTTTGTTTTTGTCTGCATCCAAAATATAGACTAAACTATTGGATTTGGCTTTGCCCAATTCGTAACCCGACTCATAATGCGCTTTGGCAAAAAAGCCAATAGCCAACACCAAAAAAATCAAAGAAGCCGTTCCTTTTCGCTTAAACGAACCAAAAACAGGCAGCAATAAACAGAAAGTCAAAGCGGCTAAAATAGCGCTCCCAAACAATATTTTTAGTCCTAAACCTATGGGGAACATTTGGATAAAAGGTGCAATCAGTAGCAAGGCGGGAATGCTCAAAAAGAGGTTCAAAATCCATTTTGATTTTTGGGTAAGCACAAAAGAGGCCAACATTAGCAATCCTGCAAAAACGGGAAGTATCAAAAATCCTGCACCTTTCAGGAAGAAAGCCAGCAATCCGTTAATGAGAATCCACACGAATAATGGCGCAACATAATGGTTCATCGTCACTTTTTTGAAAGAGAAAAATTGGTAAAAAGCGAAGCAAATTGATAAACTCAATAAGGTAAAAGCCGCAATATAATCGTGTCCGTTGTACGTAAATCCGTTGAGTAAATCGTTGTATTGCGGATAAACCAATAGCAATAATTTCCAACCCAAAAAGGTGATTAAACCTGAAACTAGTACCGAACTCAAAAACGGAATAAATCCTTTCGCCATTTCTGGAAAAGACAAAATGCGTTTGCCAATACCAATGAATATCAAAATTAATAAGAGTACAAGAGCAATAATAACCATTGGCAAAACCCAACTAAACGGATAACTAATGAAGCCAAATGGAATAGAAAAATAAACATTGTCGTCCGTGGTTTGTGTCGTGTTCAAGTTGGCATTCGAAAAATAATCTAGCAAAGGCATCAAATATTTCCCTTGATGTGCCAAGGTGTTTTTGTTCAAATGCTTAATGTCGTCTTGCGCTGTGTGGTAATTGTAATGACCATCTATAAAAGCAAAATTATAGCCCTGAATATTGCCTTGTTCCCTGAAAACCGTCAAATCAGTATCGTTGGGTAACATTTTGTAAATGCTGTACATCAAAGAATTCGAAACAGGATATTCAACGTTAGCAGCCGAAAATTGGTTGACCAATCCGGCGTTTCCTTTATTGGTTTCCATCAACATATAACTTGGTCCTGAACTTCCACGGGCTTCAAAATTCAAAACCAAACCGACTTGTTTTGCCCATTTGTGTTGCGTTACAAAAAGTGCTGCGCCATTCAACCCCAATTCTTCGGCATCCGAAAACAGAATGATAATGTCGTTTTTGTGCTGTTTTTTGGCGTAGGTGAAAGCACGAACACTTTCGAGAATCGTCGCCACGCCAGATCCTGCGTCGCTTGCGCCTTTGGAATAGGAATGTGGCGCGCTGTCATAATGCGAAAGTAGGAGCAAGGCTTTGTCGCTGTTGGCACCTTTTATTCGAGCCAAGATATTTTTGCATTTGGTCAAAGTTCCCCAATCCGAAAAGGCAAAACCTTCTTGTAAGGAAGTTTCTAAACCCATATTCTGGAGTTCTTTTACCAAGTAATTGGCGACCAGACCGTGGTTTTCGGAACCTACAAAATGCGGCTTTTGGGAAATATTTCTTACTTGTTCTAAAGCTCTTGTGGTCGAAAATTCAGCGAGTGGAGCGTCGTCATCGGTTGTCCACTGAGGCATCATCGTGAAGAATGTAAATCCAAGGATGCCAAGGATAAACAAGACGGATAAAATGGAGGAATAACTTTTTTTCATCAGGGAGAGAGTAAGTATTAAAATTCTTTTTTCACAAGCATAAAATAATCGCCTTCTAAAACACGATATCCTTGGTCATAAATAAAATAATAGGTATTTCCTGTATTAGTGTTCAAAATATTGGTAAAAAATTCAAAATCGAATCCTTTGCTCAGCAGTTTTGACTTGGTCGTTTTGCTTTTTACATCAACATTCAAAGCAGAAAGAATTCGGTAATTTTTGCGCAATTTGTTGTTCACGTTGCGCATAAAATTAGTGCTGTCTTTGTTTATTTTGTTGTTGTAGGCGTTGCGGCAACCGTCGCTGCA
>JAYVIK010000251.1:0-8270 GCA_043770265.1 Flavobacterium sp.
AATATGCCAACAATGGGACTTTCGAATCAAGAAGTAGCCGATGTGATGAATTATGTAATGACTTCTTGGGGAAACAAACAAAAGAAAAAAGTCACTGAAGAAGAAGTCGAAAAAATTACATACTGAGATTAGTCTCTAATTAGTGGCAATTTCAACAGAACAAAACTCACATAAATAAAGACAAATATAATTAATGCAAAAGGTAGATTTATTGAATAATATTGGAAAAATAATTGTCTTTCTTTTAGTGTTTTTTTCCTTCTTTTTGCTGACAGTAAAAACTCAAAAAAAACTTCCTAACCGATTATTCTCCATTTTCCTGCTTCTTATTGCATTTGATTTGTCTGGGCTTTTCTTGTACGAATGGTTTTTAAAAAATTTATACATAGAAATCCTTAGAATTTGCTCGTCCTTATTGCAAATGCCTTTATTTTATTTGTATGTATTATCAGTTTGTTATGCTGATTTTACTTTAAAATCAAAACATTTTTTGCATTCACTTCTTTTCATCGCATTTTGTTTTATTTTTCAAAATATACCTGTTAGGGGAGATGGTATTTTATTATTTGAAATCGCTGGCGAAATACAATATGCCTTTTATATCATAGCTATACTTTTGGCTTTGAAAAAGTATAAAAAAATATATCTCGAAAATTACACCAATGCAGATACTATAAATTACAAATGGTTGTTACAAATGACAGTCATTTTTTTAACTGCTCACTTGTTTGTAGTCTCAAAGATGATTTTAAACCTGACACAAAATAAAGATGCTATTATACTATCCAACATCGTAGTAAGTATTTCTGCATTGTCGGTTACTTCCTGGCTTGTATTGAAAGCATTATATCAGCCACAACTTTTTAGAGGTATTGAAATAAAACTTGAACCTGTTGAAACCATTTTACAAGAAGAAAATAAAATACATAACATCGAAGTCAATGCTGAGATTTCGCAAAAAATTGAAACGCTAAAGAATTATATGAGAGAAAAGGAGCCATTTTTAGAGCCGGCTTTAACCATTCAGGAACTTGCCTCACAAATCGATCTTCCACAAAAAGAACTATCCGTTCTGATTAATCACCATATAGGACAACATTTTTTTGATTTTGTAAATGAATATCGTATTCAAAAGGCAATGAAAATTTTACAAGACCCCACTAAAACAGCGTTTACGGTTTTAGAAATTCTATATGAAGTAGGTTTTAACTCTAAATCCTCCTTTAATACTGCGTTTAAAAAATACACTAACCAAACCCCAACAGAATTCAGAAAACGCTTACTATCAACAAAATAAAAAAGTAAAACGCAATAACATAAAAAGTCGAACCAATTCTATCTCAACTAATTGGTTCGACTTTTTTTATTCGGTCGCTTTATAAAAGCTGTTCATTCAATTTTGTGTCAAATTAAAACAAAGTTAATGACAACAAAGAACTCACTATTTTTCATCTTATTTCTCTTTCAAGCCAGCCAACTAAATGCACAAACTGAAAAGGGATTTCTTAAAATCGGTGGAACTGTTAGCACAAACATTTCACCAAAAGAAAGGCATCGTTATAAAATTAAAATGGCAAAAGATGAAATTGCTACACTTAAACTACTTCAAAAAGGAACAGATGTGATAATCTCTACTTTTGATTTTACTGGTGAAAAACTTAATGATTTTGATAGCCCAAATGGAAGCAACGGTTACGAGGTGTTTTCCATAACTTCTACCCATAAGGGAGATTATTTTTTTGAAATTAAATCATTCGAAGAGAATACAAGCGTAGGTAAATATGATTTGACTATTCGGAAAATCAAGCATATAGCAGTAACACCCTTTGAAAAAACAGATGAACTTTTGGAACAATATGATAACGAAAATGATCCAGGGATAGCCATTTCAGTAGTAAAAGACGGTAAATTTATTTATAAAAAAGGGTTTGGTATAGCCAATTTAGAATACAACATACCCATTACGCCAACTACGGTTTTTCAAGTAGCTTCGGTCTCAAAACAATTCACCGTTTTTTCAATTCTATTATTAGAAAAGGAAGGGAAATTGTCGCTGGATGACGACATTAGAAAATACCTGCCTGATTTACCCGACTATGGACATAAAATATCCATTAGAAATTTAACTAACCACACTAGTGGCATAAAAGACCAGGGCGACTTAACAGCATTAGTTGGAATTAAGCCCGAAGATGTGATATCCAACAAAGAAATTGTGAATTTAATTGCTCATTTAAACGAATTAAATTTTATCCCCAATACTGCATTTGAATACTGCAATTCCGGATACAATTTATTGGCTGAAATCGTAGAGAGGGTGTCAGGAAAAAGTTTTGCTGCATTTACAACCGAGCGAATTTTTGTTCCCCTAAAAATGAAAAATTCTCAATTTCCACAAGATTTTGAAAAGATTATAAAAAACAAAGCCTATTCTTATGCACCTGCCCCAAATGGCTATAAAAAAAGACTTTTAAATAATTCCATTGTTGGTTCTACAGGACTTAATACTACTGTTGAAGATTTAAGTTTATGGGCGATGAATTTTGAAAATCCGGTTGTGGGAGACAGCACAATTTTCGATAAAATGAAAGTGCAAAGTCAACTCACTAATGAAGAAACCTTGTCGTATGCCCTTGGTCAAGAACTTAAAAACTACAAAGGACTAAATGTAATTTTTCACGGTGGTGGTGATGCAGGATATCGTTCTTATCTTCTTCGAATTCCTGAACATCATTTTTCTGTGGCAATCATTGGAAATTCAGAGGCATTTAACCCATTAGATGTAGTATACAAAATCGTTGATATTTTCCTTGCTGATAAACAAAAAATATCCAATCCAAACAAACAAGAACTTACAATCAATGAAGAAATACTAAAATCCTATAACGGAAATTATGAAGTGATGCCGGGATTAATTATCAATATTTCAAACGACGAAAAAAATCTTTATTTGCAAATAAAAGGAGAAAATCAAAAAATACTCTTGCCATCAATAAGCCATAGCGAATTTTTGTTTACAGGTCTTCCTCATAGTAAAATTGTTTTTCTGAATAATGGTGAATTAAAGTGGCATTTATCAGACTTTGTGTACATTGGAAAAAAAATTGACCTAAAACCTTTTGACGAAACCAAAATAAATTTCTCTGAATTTGTTGGTAAATACTATAGTCCTGAATTACAAACATCCTATACGTTTGTTTTAAAAGATAACCAACTGATGGCAACACATCCTAAAAATGCGAACATAAAAATGAGTATCTTACAACCCGATATTTTCATTAGTTCGGAGGGTTTTTTTAAAAAAGTAGAGTTTGTTAGAAATGAAAAATCTGTTATCATTCGTTGCAAAATATCCGGCTCACGAGCAAAAGAAATTAAATTTGAAAAAATAGAATAAAGAATGAAAGGTAATATGGGAAACTGCAACTGATTAGGTATTTTTGCAAATTTGGCCGTCGGAATAACAATGAGCATTTGTAATTAACCGAAGCTAAGACCAACTGACTAACAAATATCTATTGTAAACTTAGTGGAATTTAAGAAACAAAAATCTCAATATATAATAGTGACTTTTATTAAAATGAATAAATTAAACCCATCGATTAAGCATCATTTACTAATAGGAATTTTTATCAGTTTTTGGTCTTTCGTTTTTGCCTATTTTATCAAACCGTTTGATGATGGAACAATAAATTCAAGACAATGGATTCTTATAAGTGCTGGATTTAGTCTTATTTCATTTCTATGTTATGGGTTAATTGCTGTAATTCAAAAAAGTGTTTATCAAAAAGTATTAAAATGGAATATTGGGTTTGAGATAAGTATCCTTTTACTTTTCCATTTCTTTTTTTTAGTAATGACCTATTCATATTATAAATGCCCTATTCTAAATGGAGGATTTGGTTTTTTGGAATTTTTTCAAGTAATCATTCTTAAATCTGCTTTGATTACAACTCCTATTATAGTTTTAGCAAGAATATATTCTATTAAGTTAATTCCAATAGAAGACGAAAATATTGTTATCAGAGGAGAAAACAAGTTAGACATTTTAAAAATAAGAAAAAACGACTTAGTCTGTGTTTCTAATTCACAAAATTATGTGGAAATTTTCTTTCTAGTTGAAAGTCAAATAAAAACAAAATTAATTCGAAGTACACTAAAAAAAATCCATAAAGATTTCGACTTTTTAGTTCAAATCCATCGTTCCCATTTAATAAATCCGACACATTTTAGGGCTTGGAAAAATCAGGATACTATATCTCTCACTCAAATTGAACTGCCTGTTTCTAAAAATTACAAGGAGCATTTATTGTCCTTATAATTTTCGTACCTAAAACGACATATTTCATACCTAATATTTCATTACTCACTATACATCAGTGGCTTCTCATCTATTTTTGCATCTCAAATCAAAATTAAAAAAATTATGAAAAAGGTGTTATTTAGGAGATTGCTGTATGTTGGTATTGTGTTGTTTTGCGTTTTTTTTTGGTCTTGTAGCGAACTAACAAAGGTTTTAGGTAAGTCCACAAAAGTTATTGACATTGCTTCAATTGTTAAACCAACTAAAATAATTCAAATAAAAAACACCAACATACTTTCAGAAGATTGTAGTTATTTTATCAAAAATCAAGACGTAATTATTAAAAATGGAGAGATAATTAATTTAGGAGAAAACCTACAAATGGATAGCGCCGCTACCATTATTGATGGAACAGATAAATATTTAATTCCTGGTCTAATTGATTCTCACGTTCATATAAAAGAAAGTAAAAACGATTTATTTTTATATCTAGCTAATGGAGTAACTTCTATTAGAGAAATGGCTGGAAGGCCAATTGCTTTAGAATGGAGAAAAGCAATACAAAAAAATGGTATTGGGCCAAGAATGTTTGTGGCATCACCACCAATATATAGTTTTAGTGGATTAAAAGGTTCTTTTTATCAATGGACGAGACAGTCTGTCAATTTTTCTAATAAAGTAAATGCTGAAAAAAAGATAAAAAAATTAAAAGAACAAGGATATGACGCACTGAAAATGTATGGTTTTGTTAATCCCGAAATGTTTAAAACCACAATAGAGATTGCAAAAAAATATAATATTCCTGTTATTGGACACATTCCATTAGTGGATTTAGAAACATTTTATACATCAGGTCAAAAAGAGGTTGCTCACGTTGAAGAACTAACTGTAAAAACTATCGATGATTTTGGAAAGTCAATATCAAAAAATCCAGAAGAATTTCGCGCTTATCTAAAAAAACGTTCAGACGAAATTGCAAAAAAATTAAAGGCGAATAATATTAGTGTTACTACAACTGTTTGGTTATGTGAGAGTTTTTTGAATCAAAGATTTGACTTGAAGTTAAAACTTAAAGAAATAGAACTAAAATATGCCAATCCTAAAATTATCGAAGGAACACCACTTTACAAATTGGCCTGGTTACCCGGTAGAAACGGATATGAATATGATGGAAAAGACGACCCTAATGCAAAAAAATTATCATTAATTTTTTGGAACACTTATGCGGAAGCCATTCATATTATGACAAAAGCATTAGTTGATAATAAAGTTACCCTTATGGCAGGAACAGATGCTAATGTAGCAACAGTTGTTCCTGGATTTTCACTTCACGATGAATTACAATCATTATCAAAATCTGGTATGACAAACTCACAAGCACTTTATTCGGCAACTGTTGAACCTAGCAATTGGATGAAAAGAAATACTGGAAAAATAAAAATTGGATATAATTCAGATTTAGTGCTACTTTCAAAAAACCCATTAGAGGATATGAAAAACACGAAAACAATTGAATATGTTTTCTTTGACAAAAATATGATTGATAAAGTTCAAATCGCAACTATTCTGAAAGCAATAGAAGAAGCGAATAATGAAAATAGAAGTATAAAAATTGACGAATATATTAAGTAAAAATGCACTATCTACCAACAGCGGTTTTTAAGAAATTAGGGTTTTTACTTGGAAAAATAGTGATTCTCCGAAAAATTGACTTTACTTAGCCCGACCATCGCCTGCTAGCAAAATGTTAGTAGTAATTTTATCAGACAACTTACCAACCCTGAAACAATATGCAAGACGAACATTTTCTAAAAACTATTTTCTCACCAACTGACTTTAAAGAAAGTGAGCTTGCTTTGATACTTCAGAAATTTAAACAAGTTAAATTTTCCAAAAATGATTTTCTATTGAAAGAAGGAAAAACAGAAAATCTGTATTGGTTTTTGGAAAGTGGTTTTGCTCGTTCTTTTGTAAATGACAACAACGGTAAAGACATCACGACAAATTTTTACAGTTCAACAGACGTTGTTATTGACTGGTCATCATTTTTTCTTCGCAATCCAACAAGAGAAAATATTCAGGCATTGACTGACTGCGTTTGTTGGCAATTGGACTTTGAAACTTTTCAGCAACTTTTTCATAACATTGAAACATTTAGAGAACACGGAAGAAAACGGTTAGTGACTTCCTATTTTGCCTTAAAAAATCACAGTGTATCAATCATTGCTGAGCAAGCAAAAGAAAGATATATCCAGCTATTGAATGACAAACCGCATATTGTTCAAAATGTTTCTTTGCAACATATTGCCACATTTTTGGGTATTACGAAATACTCATTGAGTAGAATACGAAATGGAATTTCACTATGAACTCGCCTTTTGCCATAGGACAACTAATTAGAAAAATAAACTCAATACTTTTGTTCCATAATTAAAATTTAATATTTATAGATATGACACATATTGCATTTTTAATCATCAGTGTTTTGTCTTTGGTTTTGCTCTATTTTGGAACAGGCCGAGATAAAAGGCTATTATTGCTGTTTATATTTTGGCAATTAATTGTCGGAACACTTACCGTTTCAAAAGTTTTTGAAAATAACCCAAATTTATTTCCGCTTTTGATTTTAGGAACAATTGCATTGACATTTGTGTCACTAAAACGAATTGACAAACAAAAACTAAATTCCAAAATTCTACTAACCATTCATACATTAAGAATACCAGTTGAATTGATTTTGTATCAACTTTTTTTACAACAAAAAATTCCAAACTTAATGACATTTAAAGGTTGGAACTTTGATATTGTAGTTGGATTTTCTGCATTGGTTATCCTAATATACCAACTAACAACCAAAAGAATATTTAACAGACAATTTTTCATTATTTGGAACATCATTGGAATAGTATTTTTATTCACTATTGTTTCATTAGCAATTCTGTCATCGCCTTTACCTGTTCAACAATTCGCATTCGACCAACCTAATATTGCAATATTGGAATTTCCATATTGTTTTCTGCCGACTTGTGTAGTTCCAATTGTTTTAATTTCTCATATTTTATTAATCAATGGGCAGAAAAAATACCCCAGCTCTCCGAAGTGTTCTTAATAACAAATATCGTTGTTTTTAGGATGCTGTGCGAATGTCTCCGACTTCGTACCCAATGCTATATGCCGTTCCAACTTTGTTAACCTCAATATTCATTATGTCGGGTATTTGTTTTGAATGATTAACTAGGTGGATTGTTGGAATGGGTGCGAAGTCGGAGACATTCGCACAGCAATCACGATTGTATTTTGTGGTTACGAATTATTCATACTTCGCAGAGCGGGCTTTCGAATCAAGAAGTTGCCGATGTGATGAATTACGTTATGAATTCTTGGGGCAACAAACAAGTGAAAAAAGTCACTGAAAAGGAAGTGGAAGCAGTTTTATATTAATAATTTCCCTTAATCAGAAAACATAAGAAACCGAAAATCCTCCATAATAATTGATCGGATTGCTTGGATAATAATACCTTGGTGGAGCAGCCCCAAAACCAACTGCATTTGGCAAAATACTAGCCGCGTATTTCTCGTTTAAAGCATTGTTAATTCCAGCATTCAATGTTGTTTTGAGTACATTGAGTATCGTAAATGAATAGGTTGCTTTAATGTCTAGCAACGAATAAGCGTCGCTGTATTTCGTATTAGCATCGTTCATTGGAATTTTACCAACAGTGAGATAGGAAATATTTACACCAAACCCTTTTTTTGTGTTTACATCGAATCCTAAAGTCCATTGCTTATCAGGGACACCCGTGAGTTCATTGCCTGAATAATCCGCTTCGCGATCTACAAAATCCTTGAATTTAAAATTATTTATAGTTGCTGAAAAATAAGGTGTGATTTGAAATGCTGAGGTTTCTAATAGTCTGTAATTCACCATAACCTCAATCCCCGGATGAGAACTCAATCCCGCATTGAT